>JANWHF010000133.1 GCA_025450555.1 Tepidisphaeraceae bacterium
CAGCGCGACGCCTGGCTCCAGCGCTACGCCGGCCAGCGCGGGCTTCCCACCGGCGCTACGCTCCGTCCCAGCATCATTCGTAAGAGCAATCAGATCGCTCACCACGATGCCGAGCTGAATCGAAAGCAGCCGACGCGAAATGTTTCCATTCCGCGGTGATGAACGCGCCCGCTACATCACGCAGGCTGCGCCGGATTTTCTCCACTGGCCCAGATTTGGCGGGCGATGAGGGCCTTGTCGGCAAACTGCCGGCGGAATCGGAAAAGCATGATGATGTAAATGATGGAATAGACCAAGGCGACGATCGCGATGATTCCAGCAAAGCATCCAACTGCCACCAGGCCGCCACCGACCGTCGCTGTGCTGGGTGAAACCAACGCGATCAGCATGCCTCCGACGCCCAGAAGAAGGACAAGCCCATAGGAAATCCCGAAGCCCCACATGACCGCCCGCGCACGTTGGACGAGTTCCGGATCGGGAATGCGCAGCGCGAGTCTGCGAAGGTACTCGAGCTGGGCGAATATCGCGACGATTTGAAAAATCGCCGCGATTACCAAGGTCGTGATGAGAGCCGCGCGGAGCGCAGGTGGAAGCGCGCCGGCTATTTGCATTGCAATGGTGATCACCTGATCGACCAGTCCAATGATGATTGTGAGACGAACGAGCGTTCGTATTTGGCCATAACGATCCTCGCCGATCCCGCTGGGGTCCGGTTCGGTGAGCATCCACAGGCCGACGATCATGACCACATTTCCGGCCAAAGGCAGGATTTGAAAAATGATCCTTGCCGGTGACCCGGCTAGGAAACTAGCGCCCAGTCCTGCGATGAATGCAAAAACCACCGAGATCAACATCCCCCAGAGCATGAGGCGCACGCCGCGCTCCAGGCCTTCAACGAATTTCGGATCGGAATACTGCAGCAAATCCCCCATGATCGACAATCCGACCGGCGTCGAGCATTCCGGACATCTGCCTGTCAGCGGCAATCCCCGCAGGTTATAAGAGCACTTCCGGCAGGGAACGTCATTCTCCACCGTTGTCGGCGGCAGCGCCGGTATCATCGGCGGATCGGTCGGCAGGGTCATCGTGATTGCCCCAAAGATAAGAAAAAGTCTCTACTTGAAACGCGGATGCATCATAATTGCTCAGCAGATGGATGACCATTTAATCTTTGGGCCGAGGTATGCGTTGCAAGGGGCGTCGTTGTGACTATTTCACGGTTCAGGATCGAGGTTCCCCCGAGGCGCCAGGTAAATCAAGCATCGGGGACGTCGGCGTACTGGGCGGGCGCGACGGGGCGCGCGTGTAATTGTGAAAAAGAGCGTGCAAAACGCTCGGCCGGCGTAAGTGGATGCGCGGCGGGATTTTAGGTGCCATAAAACGAAAAATAACTTGACAGAAATGCGGGGCGCACATATCGCATTTATCAAAACCTTGTGTCAAGCGTAAGTGATTGTAATGGAATGCTTTATCGCAAAAATCGGGGTGCGTTTGAGGGTCAAAAACAGCTAAAAAGCGCCCCATTCTGTCTCATTCTGTTCCATGTACGGGAACGTACTATCGTATCTGATTGGTTTTGCTGAAGTTGCAATGAGGGTGAAATTCGCCTTCGGCGGGGCGCGGCGCATTGCGCGCCCCGCGTCTCACCGGAAGACGCGTCCGCCGACGAGGGCAGATGGGTGGGTTCGCGGACAACTGGCCGCGATGGCGGGCGGGGAGTACGCTTGTGGCGAGTGCGAATTGCGCTGGTGATTTTACATGCCGACCCGAAGCGAGGCGGGGCGGAGCGGTATACCGTCGACCTGGCGTCGGCGCTGCGTGGGCGCGGGCATGTGGTTTCGCTGATCGCGACCAGCTTTGCCGAGCGGCAGGCGGATGACATTCTGCTGGACGTCGGGCGGGGAACGCGGGTGGGGAAGTATTCGCGCTTTTTAAACCAGCTTGACAATACGCTGGAGCAGGGACGCGGATTTGATATCGTTCACGCGATGCTGCCGGTCCGGCGATGCGATGTGTATCACCCGCATGCGGGCATCGCGGCGGAGGCAGTAAAGCGCGGGCATTTGAAGCATGAAGGCGCGGTCGCGCAGATCGCGGCACGCGTGGGCAATCGGATGAACCTTCGCCGGCAGAAATTCGCGGCGGTGGAGCGGGCGTTGTTGGAAGGCGGCAAGCCGCCGATCGTGCTGTGTTTGTCGGAGTATGTGAAGCAGGAAGTGACGGCTCATTACCCGCTGCCGGCCGATCGGCTGGCGACACTGTTCAATGCCGTCGATTTGAAGAAGTTCGATCCGGAGGCGCGGCCCGAGGCGCGCGATGCGGTCCGCGAACGATTTGGGGTCGCGGAAGATGAAGTGATGGCGCTGATGATCGCGCAGGATTTTGCGCGAAAAGGACTGGCTTTCGCGATCGAAGCGGTGGCGAAATGCGCGGATCGCCGGCTCAAACTGGTGGTGGTGGGGCGGGACGATTCATCCGCTTATCAACGCCAAGCGGAGGCCGCGGGCATTTCGAAACAAGTCATTTTCGCGGGGCCGACGGATGATCCACATTCGTTTTACCGCGCCGCCGATTTTTTTGTGCTGCCGACGCGGCATGATCCGTGCAGCCTCGTGGTGCTGGAAGCGCTGGCGATGGGATTGCCGGTCATCAGCACGCGGTTCAACGGCGCGTGCGAGATTATGAAATCAGGAAAACACGGTTTTGTGCTGGGAAACCCTGCCGATTCCGATGCGCTGGCGGCGGCGATGAAATCGCTTATAGGCGCGAAGCCGCGAAGCGAAATGGGGCAAGCCTGTCGCGAATTGCGCGGTCGGCTTTCCTATGATTTTCACGTGGATCAGCTTTTGGAGATCTACCGTACTACAGCATCTCCGGCGTAATGAAGAAATACAGGTCGGTATGTTCCTGTTGCGTACGATGATTTTTGAAGAGCCAGCCGAGGCCCGGCAGATCGCCGAGGCCGGGGATTTTGCTTTCGCGGGTGATGGTGCGGACCATCTGCATGCCGCTGATGACCAGCGTGCTGCCGTCCTCAACGGTGACGGCGGTT
Organism: Tepidisphaeraceae bacterium; assembly: GCA_025450555.1. Classification (GTDB taxonomy): domain Bacteria; phylum Planctomycetota; class Phycisphaerae; order Tepidisphaerales; family Tepidisphaeraceae; genus JANWHF01. Next base: position 3,053 of record JANWHF010000133.1, read on the forward strand.
TCTGCCTCGCGGCTATCGATCACGGGGTTCACGATCGGCTGCGTGCCGCCTTCCATCGTTCGCAGAGGCGTGAAGCCGCTGATAGCCGAGACGATCGAGATGGCATGCAATTTCACGCGATGCATTCCGACGGCTTCGGGCGTGATGTAGAGCTGCACGCCGACCGGCTTGTATTGCGTGCCGACCTGGATGACGTTGTTGACGATGCTGCTGGACTGGATCGGCACTTCCTGCCCGGCCAGCATGTAGCCGGTCTGTCCGGCGGCAACGGTCATGCGCGGCGATGAAACGACGTTAATCAGGCCCGCATCCTGTAAGAATTGGAAACTGACATCCAACTGCACGCCAGCGCTTTCAAACACCTGCATGAGATGCAACACCGATCCCTGCACCGGCGCGCCGGTGGGATTCTCCAGCGCATCGACAAATCGTTTGGCGCTGAAGGTGGAAGTCAGGCTCTGGCCGCTGTCGGATGCGAGCCGGCTCAGGACCATCTCAGTGCCTTGCTGGAAATCGAAATCGTGACTGACCTCGAAGATTTTCGCGGTAATTTCCACCTGTTTGACGGGAACATCCAGATGATCCAGCAGATCGAGCACGGTGGTCCTGAGTTTCGGATCGCAGGTAATGACCAGCGTATTTTCGCGCGGAAGCGGTAAGACTCCACCCGCGCCGACGGTCGCGGCCAGAACATTCACCAATGGCGTCAGATCCGGTGGGGCGGCGGTGACATTTCGCCGAGCCGTCGTGGCGTCGCGCGTCGAGGTGACGATCGGCCCGCCAAAGCTGCGAAGCGTCCAGATGATGCGAAGCTTGCCATCGGGCTGCGGTATGATTTCAACCGGAAGATTCGCCTCATCCACAACGGGCTGCGTCGTTGGCTGCGTAGTTGAAGAATGAGCAACCGCCACCGTCGATCGGCTCATCTTGCGATTCATCCGTTGCGACTGCCGATGGCGATGGGCCAACTGTTCCCAAATCGGGCGAGGGCCAAGCTTCTCCAGCACCTTCCAGTCCGCTTCAGTGAGTTCGTCGTCACTGGTGTCATAGGCGGCCGCATCACGCTGCGGGTTGCCCGAGATTACGAGCGGCGCATTGAAGTCCCCTTCACTACGGGAAACCACTTCTGGAGGCGGAGGTTTTCCGGCACCGCAGCCCCAGAGATGCCCCAACCCCACTGTCAACAGCATCAACCCGGCAAGTCTAGGCGCATTGCGTAACGCAGCGCATCTTGCCTGCCGCGTGACGCCGTCCTGAATTGCTTGAGTCATGGCTGTCTCCCTGGCAACGTCTCGAACCCTGAGCCCGCTTAGATAATCGGCCCCGATTGGTGGATTGAATCCAGTAAATATCGGCCACCCTCGGTTATCGGACCCGATTCGCCGGGAAACGTGTTGTTTGAGAAGGCTCACCATCACCCAGCGCTACCGCCGCCAAGGCCGGGTGTTGATGAGCTTGACGCAACTTGTTGTGGGGCCGAATATTATAGTAGGAATGGCTTGACAATGTTTGGCTGCGTGGACAGCGACCGACATCGCCCATCAGCAAATCTTTGCAGCCAAATCGCTTCGCCAGCCGAGCATTATTTTGTAAGGACGGGGGATCGTGATCGAAAAAACTTGATATTCCGGCAAGGGCCGGTATATCATGGGTTACATCAGGGATGGCTCCCTTTTTTCATTTCTTTGCCATCCCGCGCTCGGACAAGTCGGAGACGCTATGGCTACAGCTCAGCAATTCCACCCTCTGCCCGTCATCGGGTATCCGGAGGCCTATTACGCCAAGCACATTCGCCAGGCGGATGAGCAAGGCAATCAATATGCCCATTCGGCGTACAAGGTTGGGCAATATGTAACGCTCGCCCTCAATCCCAAGACGCCTTGGGAAGAGAAGGCTCGCTACTTTAAGCATGTCCTCAAGCATCATTGCGTCTGCACGCCGGACGCCGATGAAAGCATCAAGGATTTCTATCACAAGCTCACGGAGCTGGTGAAGCGTCACGCCGGGCAGGAAGCAATGCGGCTGGCGCGCCAGGAGAATGATTCGTATTCGATGCGCGTCGATACAGGCACGGCGCGCAGCGAAATTGAAGAGGAGGCCGAGGTTTTCTTTTCGTCCGTGATGGGACACACTGATGTTTGTCCCGAATGGTTCACGAAGGAAACCTGGACGCAGCTCAAAGCACTGCGCGACCGCTGGATCTAAGCTTATCGCTTAAGAACGGTGCTACGGCCTCATTGGTAACACACAAACGGCGCTGGTCGTTCCTGTCGAACGATAAGCGCCGTTTGTGCATTTGGATTGGTAGCAGCGTTAATCGCGCGGATGCGATGCCGGGTCATCATGCTTGGCGCGCATATGACTGCTCAGATCCGAAACCACAGCACCACACATCGGGCAGGTCTTGGGTCCATGCGTATTGGGGCGCGAGCCAAAGCGGCGCGAATGACCAGACTTGTGGCCGCCCGGAGCATGATTACGCGGCCCGCCTGGCCGTGAATTCCGCTGGTCGCGCCCTCGAAACGAGCCCTTCCTCTTCATCATGCTGGCGATTCTACCCGGAAATGGCGGAAAATGTGCGGTTGTCATGCTTGATCGACAATGACGGCACGGACTCGGGCATTTCCCGGCCGCCATGCTGTTGCAAAAGGCGTTACCTAAACGCCTCAAATTCTTTGCCTTAACGGAAAATCGGCTGCATTCGGCTTGCACGGTTCACGCATGCATGACCGAGCCGTTTTCGTTGGGCTGCAAGATCACCTTGATGCAACCGGCCGCTCGCGCGGCGAACGTCTCATACATTTTTCGAGCGTCATCAATTCTTGCGCGATGCGTGATCACGAAGCTGGGATCGATTTTCCCTTCCTGAATCTTGCCAAGCAGATCATCCAGGTATTTCTTGACGTGCGTCTGACCCATTCTGAAAGTCAGTCCTTTGCCGAACGCGGCTCCCAGCGGGAACTTATCGAGGAAGCCTCCGTAGACGCCCGGAATTGAAACCGTTCCGCCAGGCCGGCAGCAATTGATCGCCTGCCGAATGGCATGCGCGCGATCGGTCGCCATATACGTGGCCGCCTTGACCTGGTCATACCACGCGTCGAGCGTATGGCCTTGCGCTTCGAGCCCGACACAATCAATCACCGCATCAGGCCCCCGGCCTCCAGTCAACTCGCGGAGCTTCTCGAAAATCATCTCATCATCCATATTGATGGTGATGGCTTTGCCCTCTTCGGCCATGCGGAGCCGCTCGGGAACGTGATCGATCGCGATGACCTGATGCGCGCCCAGGAGATAGGCGCTGCGAATCGCAAACTGGCCAACCGGCCCGCAACCCCAGACGGCGACGATGTCGCCTTCCTTGATATTGCAATTGTCGGCCGCCATGTACCCGGTCGGAAAAATGTCGGTCAGGAAAACGGCCTTTTCATCGGGCAGGCCATCGGGAATCTTCATTGGTCCAACGTCGGCAAAGGGAACTCGGGCGTACTCCGCCTGTCCCCCGGCGTATCCGCCGAACATATGCGAGTAGCCAAAGAGTCCCGCCGACGTGTAGCCATACGCTTTTTCGAGCATCCACGCATTGGGATTGCTGTTACTGCAAAGCGACCAGAGCTGGTTTTTACAATAAAAACAGTTGCCGCAGCAGATGGTGAAGGGCACGACGATGCGATCGCCGACTTTCAGCTTCTTCACTTCCTTGCCGGTTTCGACGACTTCGCCCATGAATTCATGGCCGAGAATGTCGCCCGGCTGCATGGTGGGGACGTAGCCATCGTAAAGGTGCAGGTCCGATCCGCAGATGCAGGTCGTTGTGATTTTCACAATCGCATCGGTGGGATTGAGCAATTTCGGGTCAGGGACGTTCTCCACGCGCACATCTTTTTTGCCGTTCCAGCAAACCGCTTTCATGACTGCACCTCTTTTAGGCGAACCAGCCGCCTCATTTGCTCAACGCCCGAATCTTCATAACTATGGGACTCAATTTGATGCCATGATAGAGCCAATGACGCCGCGCCTTCCATGCGGCTGTCCCTGAGCTGTTGGGATTTCACCGGTTTCCATGATCTGCTTGAATCGACGCAGGTCTTCGCGCACTTCCATTTCCGGATCTTTGCCAAAGAGCTTGGCGATCACCCAACCGGCCTTGCCCGCGGGCGGGATGTAATCGAACGTCACCCGCACTTCCGTGCCGCGACCCGGAGGGCCGGCAACGAAGCGCACGGAGCCGGCGCTATCGACGCTGGCCGGATAAAGCGATCGCCAGGCGATCGTTTCATTGGGCTGGTCGTTGATAATCTCCGCATCCCATTCGACGCTCATTCCCGCCGGTGCCTTGGCTTTCCAGTGCGATCGCTTGTCGTCGAGAATCTGCACATCGTCCAGGTAGAACATGAAGCGCGGCAGATTCTGGAAATCTCGCCAATAACGGTAAAGCTCCTCCGGTGACTTATCGATGGTAATGGCTTGCGAAACGTGGATTCCCTTTGACGAGTAATCCTCAGGCGCGGCGCCCTCGCCTTGCGCTCGATTGATTCCCAGCGCGCCATAGACATTGCAATGGCCTGTCCAGGCGCGACGCGTCATGGCGCCGCCGGCAAGAATCAGAACCGCCCCGGGAATCGACCGCATCTTCAGCCCCGCCAGCACGAGTGCGGCACCGCTCAGTCCCGAAACCCATCGTTCGTTGGACGGCACGTTAATGTAAGGCTCGCGCGTCGAAGATCGAGCCTGCGAAGGTTGGTCCGATGAGGATGTGGACTTTTGATCTGCCGTTGGCTGTCCATAAACGGTTGCCGAAACCATTGGTAACTCCTTGACCGGGCTCATGTGATGCGTCGCTTCAAACCCGTTATGATTCGGCAAATTGGGTGCCGTGAATGGTTTGCGCCGAATGTTTTCGTTCTGCGGATAAGCAGTTCATTCAAGTTCGACGTGCGGACTGTCTTGTGAGGCGACAAGCAACAGCGAAAATTCGTCGGAAACCAAACACAAATTGGCGTACACCGGTGCCGTGGAGGCTCAGGTTTTTCGCCACTAAACGAGGTTTTGTTATGCGGCGCGGGTTTTGCTGCGTTGCCTTCAACTGTATTTTGTGTTTCGGCGGACCCTCTGACGCTATCTGTGGTTGACATCGCTGTGAGTTACACCTGTTTCAGAATCTTCGCTGAAGCCGGGAGATGAGAGTGAATATGCCATTACCTATTGGTGGCTCCACGCCCCAAGAGGGAAGTGAGGCGGCTGGTTTGAATGGAATGAGCGGCTCGCGCGACAATTGCGGTACGGAACATTCCTCTTCCACGCCGCAGTTGATGTCTGCGCTGGCCGAGATTCGCGAACTGCGTGCCGAAATCGAGCAGCTGCGCGGCGAACGCGCCCGCATGCTCGATCGCCAGAATCAGGCCATGGAATTGCTCGGTACAAAAAATCCCGAGCGCCTCATTCACGATCTTCGCAATCTGCTCAACGAGCGAGCGCTGCTTCGCGCGCTGTCGGAAATGGATTAATCCGCGGGTATCTGTCTGGCTCTTTCCCCCTTTGCCTTCTGCCACTAAGCTAGCCGCCCTCAATTAGCTTAGAGGAGCGTTCATGGGACTATTGGAAGGCAAGAAGGGGCTGATCCTCAACATCGCCAACGATCGCAGCATCGCTGCGCACATCGCGCGCCATGCGGTGCGCGAAGGCGCCTCGTGCGGCATCGGCTTTCTTCCGATGGGCAACATCGAGAAGTCTGAGCGCCGCGTGCGCAAGGCGATGGATGAGCATGCGCTCGGCGGCGCGTGGATTCATCCCTGCGATGTCTCCAGCGACGAATCGATCGAAAGCTTCTTCTCCACCGCCCGCGAGAAGTTCGGCACCATCGACTTCCTGGTCCACAGCCTTGCCTTCGCGGATTACAACTATCTCAAGACTGATGAAGGCAATTTCACTTCTACGCCGCGCAATGTATTTTCCCAAGCGCTCGACATCAGCGCCTACAGCCTGATTGCTCTTGCACGCGCGGCACTTCCCCTGATGCCCGATGGCGGCTCCGTTATCGCCATGACCTATCTCGGAAGTGAAAAGGTCGTCCCCGGCTACAACATCATGGGCGTCGCCAAGGCGGCGCTGGAATCGACAGCCCGCTATCTCGCCTACGACCTGGGCCGAAAAAAAATCCGCGTCAACACGATTTCCGCCGGCCCGATCAAAACGCTTGCAGCATCGGCAGTAGGTGAACTGGACGAAATGTTTGCCCACATGGAAAAGAAAGCCTCGCTGCATCGCAACATCGATGCAGGCGAAGTGGGGAAGACTGCGCTTTACCTTCTGAGCGATTTAAGTAGCGGTGTCACCGGCGAAAATATTTACGTGGACGCCGGCTTCAGTACGGTGGGACTGTGAGATCCACTTCGCCGACGATCTACTTGGCTTGTGGTTGCTTGGCTTCTTCGCTGCCTTCGTATATGGCCAGCTCTTCGTGCAGGCGCGCGATCATCTTTCGGACGCCCGCCTTGGTGAACCCCTTCTCGCCAGCAGGGTGGGATTGCTCCAAACGGTGCAAGCGTGCTTCCAAATCGCGGAGTTCCTCTCGCGCTTTTTGGTAGTCAGCGGCAGTTGCGATCATAGTTCCACCTCCACAAGCCCTTTACGCCGTCCATCAAATTCACGCGTTCGGCTGAAGAAAGCTACCCACTCGTCCCAATCTGTCTGATCCTCAGCAGCGAACAATTCCTCAGGGCGGCGGGTGAGAAGGATCTGTTCCAATTCTATCGCCGGATCCTTGCCGAGACGAATCTGGGCCTGGAAATCCACGGGAAGCAGGACGACGGCATCGACATCGCGCGGATCGAGCTTATCGGTCACGAAACTGCCGTCGATCAGCAGTCGTTTCGCACCGACTGCGCGAGCCAATTCGATCCAGTGACGAACACGGATGGCGAGGCGCCGGCGCCGTGAGCTGGTCGAGCCGAAGCGAAACGTTAGTTCGGCCTCGGACACTGGATACACGCCTTCGGGCAAATAACCGTCCGCACGAAATGCTGGGATCATCCACGAATGAGTATATCGGTCATCCAAATCGAATAATAGAAGAGCGCCCCATAGCAGGCGACGAGTCTTGGCTTAGGTTGTGAGACGAGTTCGGCCGCGTCCCGTTGGCGAAGCGACATGTTTCGGGCTCATCAATTTCGCGATCATTCTGCATTAATCATGAAGGTTGCGGTGCTGTGGAAATAGCTCCAGAGTACCTGCGCAACTCCCTCGGGCAATTTCACTTCGACCAGCGCCTGCTCCATGAGCGCAAGCCAATGCTCTCGCGCGACGGCATCGACTCGAAACGGCGCATGGCGCATCCGGAGGCGCGGGTGGCCACGTTTTTGTGAGTAATCGTCGGGGCCGCCAAAGCGCTGGATCAGGAAGCCGCGGAGTCGCGCTTCTGCGCCGGCAAAATCCTGCCGCGGGTACATCAGTCCAAGAACGGGATCGCCTGGGACACGACGATAAAAGGCCGACGCCAGGCGCGAAAATCCCTCTTCACCAATGAGGCTATAAACATCCACCTCGGAAACTTCAGACATCACCAATCCTATTACTTCATCGGCGGAAAAGTCACACAGACCGGCGTCGGCACATTGGCCGCGCCTTCGGTCGGCGTCAGCGCGCCGTTTTTCTGATCAATCTTGAACACCACAAGATTATTCGAATCCTGGTTGGCGGCAATGAGGAATCTGCCGCTTCGATCGATTCCGAAGCCGCGCGGATTCTTGCCTTCAGTGGAAACATGTCCGGCCGGTTTTAATGTGCCGTTGTGCGGGTCGATGGTGAAGATCGCGATACTGTCATGGCCGCGATTCGAGCCATAAAGAAAACGTCCTGAAGGCTCAATCGCGATTTCCGCGCAGGTGCTTTGTCCGTGGAAATCGGCAGGCAACGTGGAAATCGTCTCCAGTTCGTGCGCGGAGCCATCGTTTGCATCGTAAGAAAACACGGTGACCGTGGACTTGATTTCGTTGATTACGTAGACGAATCGGCCATCGCGGGAAAAGGCAAGGTGCCTCGGCCCCGAGCCGGGAGGCACCGAAAAACTGGGCTGACCGGCCCGAGTCAGTTTGCCATCGCCGACGTTGAGGCGATAGACGAAAACCTTGTCGAGTCCCAGATCGCAGCAGAGCGCGAAATGGTTGCCCGGATCCACGTCAAAGCAATGCGCGTGTGGCCCTTCCTGCCGGGCGGGATTCGGGCCGCTACCATGGTGCTGATCGACGCTTGCCGGCTCCTTTAGGCGACCTTCATCGTCAATTGGAAATGAGGCATCGCTGCCACCGGAATAATTGGCGACCAGCGCGACTTTGCCAGTGTGATCAAGCGAAATATAAGTTGGCCCGCGCCCCCCTGAAGGCTGCTGGTTGAGAAGCGTCAGCGTCTTGTAATCGTTGGAGATTGAAAATGCGCTCACACCTCCACTCGGATGGCCATTCCAGTCGTCCAGTTCGTTGACGCTGTAGAGGAACTTCCCATCTGAAGGAATCGCAAGATACGAGGGGCTTTGGGCCTGGGCGGCCACCGTCGGCGCGCTGAGTTGGCCCGTGCGCGTATTCATCCAAAGCAGATAGATGCCCTGGCTGCCTTTGCCGGTAAACGTCCCGATATAAACCGGCACTGTCGTCGGCTCCGAAGCCGACCGGGCCGACTCTCCACGACCAGGTGTGCAGCCGACCAGCGCGATCGCCACCGCGATGGAAGCCAACCATCCCGCAAGACGTGATTTGTAGCTCATCAAATTCCGCTCCTTCCGTTGCGCGCCAGCATAACGAGTGAAGCCGCTGAAAACCAACGATTTAGAGGCTCCAACGCGGCTTCGATTGTCGCGGTAATATGGGAGCATGTTCCGCTGGAAAGCCATCATTATTTCAATGCTGGGCGCAACGGTCGTTGGGCTATTGGCTCAAGTAGCGCCGGCGGAAGAAGCCAGGTCGATCAGCTTCTCGCGAGATATCGCGCCGATCCTGGCTCGCCAATGTCAGACCTGCCATGGGCCGGAAAAATCGAAAGGGCATTTCCGGCTCGACAGCTTCAATCGCCTGATGACGCCCGGTAAGAGTAAAGATCCCACCATCACGCCAGGATCACCCCAAAAGAGCGCTATCTATCGATTGATTACTGCATCCGATCCGGATGATCGCATGCCGCAGAAGGCGGACCCGTTGCCGGCCAGTCAAATTCAGCTCATTCACAATTGGATCGAATCTGGCGCGAAATTCGATGGCAGCGATCCAACTGCTCCGCTGAGCGCGCTGGATACAACAAAACAGAATTCGCCCGCGCCCAAGGTTTACGACCGGCCCGTGCCAATTACCGCCCTGGCCTTCAGTCCCGATGGCAAAACGCTGGCCGTTTCAGGCTACAACGAGATCACACTCTGGAATGCGAGCGACGGCCATCTGATTTCCCGACTCGGTGGCGTGCCGCGCGAAACGCAGGGCTTGGCCTGGTCACCCGATGGCCAATACCTTGCCGCCGCCTGCGGCACGCCGGGGCTTGTGGGACAGGTCTGGGTGTTTCACATGTCCGATCCGCCGATCGGCAAGGCGATTGACCGAATCGCCGACGCCTTCTGCACCGTCTGCTTCAGTCCCGACGGCACGCGTCTGGCGGCAGGCGGTTCGGATAATGCGATTCATCTTTACGACATCCCATCCGGCAAACCGATCCTCCGCATCGAGCAGCATGCCGACTGGGTGACCGATGTAGCATTCAGCCCTGATGGAACCCGCCTCGTCTCGGCAAGCCGCGATAAATCCTGCCGGGTGTTCGACGCCAAAACCGGCGCGGCGGGAACGGCGTTTCTGGATTCCCAGGATACGCTGTATGCCGTCGCATGGAGCGCCGATGGCAAGCGCATTTACAGCGCCGGCCGCGAAATCGGGATTCGCATCTGGAATTCAACCAACGCAAAGGAACTTGGCCAGATCACCAATTTGA
>JANWHF010000134.1 GCA_025450555.1 Tepidisphaeraceae bacterium
ACCGGATCGGCCAGCAGTTCCTGCGCCACCCGCTCGATCTCCGCCGGGTCGCTATCGGAATCGATCAGAAAAATCCGGCTGACTGCGATCGGCCCAACGCTAATCCCAAATTCCTGAATCTGATGTCGCACCGCCTCCCCCAGCGGATCCACCGCCGCCATTCCCCCGCGAGCCGTCGGCACTGTCCTCACATCAATCCGGTAAATCATGTCCGGATTCTAGCGATGGGGCGGGAAGGTGGTAGGGGCGGATAACACGCGCGGCTTTGACAGCCCCAGCCGCTTTTTGACAATTCCGCGACATGCGAATGAAAACCATTTCCCTGGTGCTTTTGGCATCAGCCGCACTTCTGATTTCCCTATCTCGGATTGCTCAGGCGGACGATTATGTTCTCGGCCCCGATTCCCAGCCTCGCGATGTTCCGCATGGAACGGTGACGCAATCGACGATCGTCAGCCAAAAGGCATTTCCCGGCGTCGTCCATCGCTGCTGGGTTTACGTGCCCGCTCAATATGACGGAAAAACGCCCGCTGCGGTCATGGTTTTCCAAGATGGCGGTGGCTTTGCCGATCCGAAGGGTCAGTTCCGCGTGCCGGTTGTCTTCGACAATCTCATCGCGGCGAAGCAGATGCCCGTGACCATTGCCATCATGATCGATCCCGGCACACTTCCGGCGGTTGATCCGAAGACGCAGAATCCACGGATCGAGCGTAGCTTTGAATACGATTCGCCGACCGATCGCTACGCCACGTTTCTGATCGACGAAGTGCTGCCGGAGGTCGCCAAGAGCTACAAGCTCACCGACGATCCCAATCTTCGCGCCATCTGCGGCAACAGTTCCGGCGGCGTCTGCGCCTTTACCGCCGCGTGGGAGCGGCCGGATGCCTTTCGCCGGGTGCTCAGCAACATCGGCTCCTTCACCGATCTTCGCGGCGCTAATCGTTACCCCGATCTGATCCGCAAGTATGAGCCGCAGCCGCTGCGAATCTTTCTTCAAACTGGCACGAATGATCTGAATGTCTTCGGCGGTAGCTGGTATGCGGCGAATCTGGATATCGCCGCGTCGCTCAAGTGGGCTGGGTATGATTATCAACTGGTTGTCGGCACCGAAGGGCATAACGGAAAGCACGGCGGCGCGATTTTCCCCGATGCGCTGCGATGGCTCTGGCGCGATTGGCAGAAGCCGCTCGCCACGCCCTGGGCGCATCCCGGCAACTCGATCGCCGACATTCTTTTGCCCGATGAGCCCTGGCAGCAGGTTGGCGGCAACTACAAACTCACCGCCGGCGCGACAACCGACGAGCATGGCAATCTCTATTTCACCGATGTGGCAAACAACCAGATCTATAAGGTCGATCTGGACGGCAACGCAAAATTGTGGGCTTCAAACACGGACGGCGCAGATGGCATTCGCGTTGGGCCGGGAAACAAACTCTATGCGTGTCAGAGCCATGCAAACCGCATTGCCGCGTTCGATTTATCGAATGCCAAGGTGACTATCGTCGCCGACGGAATCGATCATCCCAACGACCTTGCCGTCAATCACGAAGGTGGAATCTACGTCACCGAGTCCGGCAAAAAACAGCTCTGGTACATCGCGCCCAATGGCCAGAAGAAAATCGTCGATAAAGGCATCGAGTTTCCCAATGGCATCGGCTTCACGCCCGATCAGGGGCAACTGATCGTCGATGACATGCGTGGCGTGAATGCCTACCTGTTCGATGTCGAGCCCGACGGCTCGCTGACTCACAAGCAGCCGTTCTACACAATGCAGATGGGCGCAATGGATCACGACAGCGGCGCTGATGGGCTTTGCGTGGATACGCAAGGCCGGGTGTATGTCGTCACGCGCATGGGCGTGCAGGTGATGGATCAGCATGGCCGGGTGATGGCGATCATCGGCAAGCCGCGCGGCGTCTCGCTGACCAACGTCATGTTTGCCGGGAAAGATTTTGACCAGATGTACATCACCGGCAGCGGCAAAGTCTTTCGCCGAAAGACAGCCGCGCATGGCTTCAACGGTTTTGCGCCACCGGTGAAAGCCCCGCCCGACAAGCTTGGGTAGATGATCACTGCGTCAATCGCTGAACGAATGAGAAAACATCGGCCGGCCTTTCGCTGATAATTTCCGGCTGGAACGCGGCGGCTCGGTCGAGCAGCTCCTCATTTCCCTGCGCTGTAAGAACCGCGATCTTGATCGGCAGCTTTTCCCGGCGGATTCGTTCCAGCAGCATGATTGCATCGCCGCCCGCGGTGGACAGCGCAATGACAATCCAGCTCGGCGAAAAATCGAGCCCCGCCTGCGCTTCAGCAAGGCTGTCAGCCACCACCACGCCCAGCCCATGATGTCGCATCGCGCGGGTAAGCGAATAGAGAAACGCCTGATCCTCCTCGACGACCAAAACCTGTTGGGCTGGCGGCGCATGACCCAGAAGCCCCTCAATCGCGCTCACAATCTCTTCAAATCGGCAAGGCTTGAGAATAAATCGATCGAACGCGGCATCCGCTCCGCCGGGCTGCTGAAGCGGATAAGCCGAGGCACTCAAAGCAATCGCTCGCACGTCAGAACCGGATTTAAGCTTTCCGATCAGATCGTCGCCGCTGCCATCGGGGAGCGATAGTTCGCAAATGATCAGATCGAACGGCGCATGGTCGGCCAGATCGCGCGCCGCCTGCGCGGTTCGAGCGGTGGCAACTTCGAAGCCACTGCTGGCCATCAGCCGCTCGAGAACCGAAAGCGATTCCGCGTGACCATCGACAAGCAAGACCCGCCGCGTCTTTGACGACGCGCTTTGAGCCATTGCAACACCTTTTGATCAATGCCCCAAATGCCCAAACCAATGCCCGTGCAATAATCTTACAAAATGGATGCACGGTTTCCAAATGGGCTTGAAATTCACAGCCTGGAAGGCTGTGCTACAGGTTGCGAGCTAACCGCCGGTGCGTTTGGCTGCGGGGAAACGGTTTGCTTTTGCCCCATGCGTTGGACCAGGCGAGCTACCAGCGCAGTCCAGCCGGTCTGATGAGATGCGCCACAGCCTCGGCCATTATCGCCGTCGAAATACTCGTGGAACAACAACAGATCGCGCCAATTCGCTTCGCACATCCGCTCGTCTCCGCCGTTATACGGGCGAAGCCCTTGAGCATCCGGCAGAAACAGGCTCGAAAGGCGGCGGGTCAATTCCACGGCAACTTCTTTAAGCGTCATCATCGTGCCCGAGCCGGTCGGGCACTCGATCTTGAAATCATCGCCATAGAAATGGTGGTACCGCTCCAAGGCCTCGATCAGCAGAAAATTCGGCGGGAACCAGACCGGCCCGCGCCAGTTCGAATTGCCGCCAAACAGGCTGGTCTTCGATTCGGCAGGTTCATAGCTCACGCCATAGGTCTGCCCATCGGCCGCGAATTCACATGGATGCTCCAGATGAAACCGCGAAAGCGACCGCACGCCGAACGGCGAAAAGAATTCTTTTTCATCCAGTACGTATCGCAGCACGCGCTCAAGGCGCTCTTTCGATGGGATGGACAGAAGATAGCGCGCCGAACTGTTTCCATTCGCTTTTCCGTCGGGACTGGTCTTCTGCATGTAAGAAATATGGCGAGCCAGGTCGTGGCGGTGCTCGAGGAACCAGCGCAATCGCTTGCTGAAGCCGTCGAGCTTTTCGATGGCGCTGGACTCGAGGATTTCACATGCGAACAGCGGAATGATTCCCACCATCGACCGCACCCGCAGCGGCACGGCCTGACCGTTCTCCAGCAACGCCTGGTCATAATAGAACCCGTCGCTCTCGTCCCACAGCCCCTGGCCGCCCAACGAATTCATCGCATCGACGATCGCGACGTAATGCTCGAAAAATTTGGACGCGATGTCTTCATAGGCGGGGTTGTGGGACGCCAGCTCGAGGGCCATCGACAGCATCGTGCCGCAGTAAATGGCCATCCATGCCGTGCCATCAGCCTGCTCCAGGCACATGCCGTTGGGAAGGGGCTTCGATCGATCGAAAAGTCCGATGTTGTCCAGCCCCAGAAATCCGCCCGAAAACAAATGCTTTCCGTGAATATCCTTCCGGTTCACCCACCAGGTGAAATTGATCATCAGTTTCTGAAACGCGCGCTCGAGAAACTGCACGTCGCGATGGCCGCGCTGCCCGGTGATCTTGTAGACGCGCCAGCAAGCCCACGCATGCACCGGCGGATTGACGTCCCCGAAATTAAATTCATAAGCCGGCAATTGTCCGCTGGCGTGCGTATACCACTCGCGCAGCAGAAGCAGGAGCTGATCTTTGGCAAATTGCGCATCGATGCCGGCGAAGGGAACCATGTGAAACGCAAGATCCCACGCGGCAAACCACGGGTATTCCCACTTGTCCGGCATCGACAGCACATCGCGCGCAAAGAAATATCGCCAATCGCTGTTGCGACCGGTCTTGCGCTGCGGGGGAGGCGGTGGCTGGTCCGGATCTCCATCCAGCCAATCGCTGATGACGTAATGATAAAACTGCCGGCTCCAGAGCAGCCCGGCATACGCCTGCCGGGCCACCTGCTGCTCGGCGCTTCCATCGCGGCAATGAATCTTGCGCCGCCAGAAGACATCCGCTTCACCGCGCCGCTGCGCGAAGATTGCATCGAATGATTTTTGCAGGGGCTCGGGCTGTTGCTGATCACACGGGAATAGCCGCATTCGCAGCGAAACCTGCTGGCCCGCGGGAATCTGCAGCCGATACCAGGCGGCCGCCTTCGTACCGATGCCGCGCGAATCGACTGCGCCTTGCTCCTGATGGACCACGTGCCGATGAAACGCATCCTTTACATAGGCATTGGTATTCGGCTGCGCATACAGCCGCTCGGCATTGGTTTCATTATCCGTGAACAGAAATTGCGGAGTAGCGCCCGCTGCTTCCGCCTGCACTTCCCATCGAAACCGGCCCAGCGTCGGGTGATCCGCGATGATCGCTGCGGCATCAGCCATGCTCAATCGCGGCTTTAAGGTGCAGCCTTCGTGCGTACATCCCCAGCTCCAGGAATTGCGAAACCAGAGCGTTGGAAGCAGATGCAGCTCTGCCGCTTCGGGGCCGCGATTGGCGATGGTGATCAGGATGAGAATGTCATCCGGCGCGCTCTTCGCGTATTCCGCGAAGACATCAAAGTATCGCTCTTCATCGAACACACCGGAGTCGGTCAACTCATATTCGGGAGCAGACTTGCCGCGCCGGGCATTTTCCTCGATGAGATTCTGGTAAGGAAAAGCAGCCTGCGGATATTTGTACAGCGCCTTCATGTAGGAATGGGTCGGCGTCGAATCGAGGTAGTAATAACATTCCTTCACGTCCTCGCCGTGATTTCCCTCAGGATTGGTCAGACCGAAGAGGCGCTCTTTGAGAATCGGGTCTTTTCCATTCCAAAGCGTCAGCGCAAAACAAAGCCGGCATTCGCGGTCGCAGATCCCCAGGATCCCGTCTTCGCCCCAGCGGTACGCCCGGCTTCGCGCATGATCGTGCGGGAAATAGTTCCAACAATCGCCATCCGCCGAATAATCCTCGCGCACCGTCCCCCACTGCCGCTCAGAAAGATAAGGCCCCCACCGCTTCCAATTCTGCTGGCGGCTTGCATCCTGCTGAAGGCGCAGGGATTCAGGATCGAGATCGGTCGGGGAAGCAACGTTTGGCGGCATGGATCGGCTCCCGCGTTTGACACAAAATCAAACGCGGGGATTGTCCGATGGATGCGCCTGTTTTGCCAGCGAGTGAAGCTCAACCGGCCGAACCGAAGCGAATCGGCACTTCCGAAAAGAGGCCGGCGGGAATCAGACAGGGATTCTCGTTATCGATTCGCAGGGCGCGCGATGCGTTTGAATTCATCCGCGCTTGCAGTTGAAGAATGGCGCGCAGGAGGGATTCCGGAACTTCATCGGCCGAGGGATCCGGAATTTTTGCAACACTTTTCAGCGCCACATGCCAGGCCTGATTGGTCGCGCGCAGCCGCTGGGTGCATTCATCACAAATCGCGATATGCCGCTCGAATTCTTCGCGCTCGATTGCCGACATGGCGCCCGTCAAATATTGGGCCAGGAAATCCCTGGCTTCGCAACAAGTCATCATCATGATGGACTCCCACTGGGCCAATGGCCCAAAGCGGCATTCGCTCCCCGGCTTTGTTCCAGGCTTTCCTCAAAAAAAATATGGCCCAACTCGATTGCCGGATTTCTTTAGCCCAAAAAGTCCGGCTGACCATCGCTCCCATCGGCAGCCACTGCCGCCGCACTGGGTGGGGAAAGCTAGGTGATGTACGCCAGCCCGCCCGCTTCAGTTCAGTGGCGGATTTCCCTTAGAAATGGCTACCGATTGACCGCGCTCATCATGTGGCTCGGGTAGCGGTCGCCCGCCGCGACATCCTTCGGCGCGACGCTCTCAATTTGCTTCGAATCGTCGGCCGAAAGACGCACTTCAAGGGCCGCCAGGTTCTCTTCGAGATACCTGCGGCGTTTGGTGCCGGGGATGGGGACGATGTCATTTCCCTGAGCCAAAACCCAGGCCAGCGCCAGCTGTGCCGGCGTGCAGCCCTTCTGCTCGGCCAGCCGCTGCACTTCGGCAACAAGCTTTAAATTCCGATTAAAATTCTCCCCCTGAAAGCGCGGCGAATGACGCCGATAATCGTCCTGCGCCAAATCCGCCGGCGATTTAATCTGCCCGGTGAGGAACCCGCGCCCCAGCGGACTATAGGGAACGAAACCCGCGCCCAGATGCCGACAGGCGGCCAACACGCCATCCTCCGGGTCGCGCGTCCAGAGCGAATATTCCGATTGAAGTGCCGTGATTGGATGAACCGCGCAGGCGCGCTCGATGGTTTTCGCGGAAGCTTCCGAAAGACCCAGGTGCCGAACCTTTCCTTCCTTAACCAGCTTGGCCATCGCGCCGACGGTTTCTTCGATTGGCGTATTGGGATCGACGCGGTGCTGGTAATAGAGATCGATGTGATCGACGCCGAGCCTCTTGAGGCTGCCTTCGCACGATTGTCGGACATAATCCGGCTTTCCGTTCACGCCGCGCACGGCTGGATTACTTGCATCGCGCACAATGCCGAACTTGGTTGCGATCACCACCTTATCGCGACGCCCTTTGATGGCCTTGCCGACGAGCTGTTCATTGGTAAATGGCCCATACATGTCGGCGGTGTCCAGAAAATTGCCGCCGAGGTCGAGGTAACGATGAATCGTCGCGAGCGATTCCGCGTCGTCGCGCCCCGCATAAAAGTCGGACATGCCCATGCATCCCAGGCCCAGTGCCGAAACCGAAAGACCGCTTTTGCCGAGAGTTCGATGTTGCATGAGGGATTGGTAGGTCCGTTCGATTGGTTTTTCCAGCCAAAACTTGTCTCAGCACGCATAACGCAATCGGCGGCAGACTCGTAGCAAAGCCTTCCAGGCTGTGAATTGAAAATCACAGGCTGGAAGCCTGTGCCACGGATTGCGCGCCGCGCCCGACGTACCGGAGGAGGGAATGAGTGAGCTACCGCCCCTTGAGTCACGCTTGAACTTTTCCTTCAAAACGCGCAAATCGCGAATCGTCGCAACGCGAGTGAAGATGCGAGGAGCCCCATGGATTCTCAGATTGTGGAAACTCCAACGAAAGATGGCGTCGCGCCCTGTCACTTTTTCACTTCAGCCGACGGTCAGAAGCGGCCGGCGGTGATCGTATTCATGGATGCCTACGGCATTCGCGATGCCCTGCTCGACATGGCCGGCCGGATTGCAACGAACGGCTATCGCGTTCTGCTTCCAAATTTATATTATCGCTCCGGACCGGCCCGGCCGTTCGATCCCAAGATCGCCTCCCAGAAAGGCCCTGAGCAAGATCGAATGCGGGCGATGTTTACTTCCATCAACAACAAGCTGGTCACGCAAGATACCGCCAGCTTTCTGGATTTTCTCGAACGTGAGCCGTCGGTGGATGCGCGAAAAATCGGCTGCGTCGGTTATTGCATGGGCGGCGCCTTCGCACTCTGTGCGGCCGGAACGTTCCCGCAAAAAATCGCGGCGGCGGCGTCTCTCCATGGCGCGCGGCTGGCGACCGATCAACCCGACAGCCCGCATTTGCTTGCGCCAGCCATGCGCGGCGAAATCTACATCGGCATCGCCGGCCTTGATACGCACTTTACCCGCGAAGAAAAGCAGCGGCTGGAATCGGCGCTTCAGTCGGCGCGAGTCAAACACACGCTCGAGGTTTATGCCGGCGCGAAGCATGGCTTTGCCATCAACGACACGCTCGCGTATGACAAACAGGCCGCCGAGCTTCACTGGCAGCGCATTCTCAAGCTTTTTGCGGATAATCTTTGATCGTCAGGGCAGACAACATCCTTTGAAGATGTGAGGAATCATGGCGGGTTCCGAAAATCGAATTCTCAAGAAACTTCTCGATCGGCTTTTTGCATCGCTGATCAATGGACCGAGTCTGAATTGCCGGCCGCATTCGAGCCGGCAGCGGATTGATTTGCTCCATTTGGGTCGATTGAAAGATCAGTCGCCCGAGCAAATCCTCCGCGAATTACTGGGGCCGGAGCGGCAGGCAAAAGTTTCGGCCAAAGCCGCGGCTCCGCGAACGCGCGCTACTGCGCCCAAGACTAAAACCGAGAATGACAAGGACGGCCAGGAGCCGGAGCTTTCACCGGAAGAGAAAACGATCCGCCAGGCGTTCTCGGATCAGCAGGCGGTCTTCAGCAAATTGCGATCGATTGCCGAAGATGCGCGCACCTACGAAAACGACACCGGCGTTCACGTGCTCCAAATTGGTTTTCCGCTGCTCAGTCTACCGCCGGGAGCATCCGGCAAATTCGGCCTGACCCGGCGGATCATGGCGCCGCTGGCGTTCGTCGCATTATCGATGACGGTGAAAGGAGGGCCGTCGCCCAGCGTCGTCCTGGAATGTCGCAACGAAGGCGCGGATCTGGTCGTTCCCAATACCGC
>JANWHF010000135.1 GCA_025450555.1 Tepidisphaeraceae bacterium
GCGAGCCGGAGCAAGCCGCCATTGTCCGCAAGCGCCGCTTCGAGCACCGACCGGACATTGCCGGTCACCGTTTGAAGTTCCTTGACGGTTGGCATGGAATCTTTGCTTCCTCGAAGAAATAGCCGGAGAGTTTGAGCCAGCAGCGCGGGCTCGAAAGACTGCGATTCATTCGACTGTAACGATTTTTTCGCCGATGGGAAATGGGACGAAACAGTCCGCTCATTCCTGAAATTTATCGACGTGGACGTTCCAGCCGGCCGTTGGCGGCACAGTAAAATCAGTGTCCGTCAAAGGTGGCTTCGGATTGACAACGATTTTCGTAAGCTGCGTGCTGCGCTGCTCGCTGCCGGCGGCATCGAGCGTGTCGATGCGCCCAGGCATGTTGGTGGCGCGATCGACCCATACGTCAATCTTGCTGAATCGCTTGGCGAGCGGCGTGCCTTCGCGCGGCTTGAGCTGAAGGTGTATTGTGTTGTCTGGATCGCCCTTAGCCGGTGGCGTCATCGTCACATCGAAATTCTTGTGGACGTCTTCCTTGGATTGGCCGATCGGAAGCGGAAACGGTCCTTCGCCGAGCTTGAGAAGATTGACCTTGTCTCCGGGCTTGCTGACTTGCCGCTCGTTTCGAATCTTTTTTGTAAAATCCAAATCGTAGAGCCAGCCGTTCTTCAGGAGGTATTGGAGCTTGCTGGCAACCTGAATGAATTTTGTTCCATCTTTTTTTACCTGAAAGTCGAGCACGACATTGAGTTGGGCGTCCCCTTTGTCGCCGACCTTCCGGAAGAAGACTTTGCCCGTTCGAGTATTGGAATCGCCGATGGCGGTATCTTCGGTGGTCAACTGAACATCCGCAGTAAATTCCTTCATCGATTTGCCGCGCTGATCTAGGGCATCGAGCACCGTATCGATCGAAGCATTTTCTGGAAGCGGGGTGACTTCCGGCTCGGCAAGCGCGCTATATGCAAAGACGATTAAACCGAGCATCCAAAGCGCGGCGATTAATGAAGACTTCATGCTGAGAGATAGTAGGCGATCACCGAAAAGTTCGCGATGGCGCACTTAATCTAGTGCTGAACCGCCAGCATCTGCCGAAGTTCGTGAAGATCGCGCACTTCTCGCCAAGGGTGCGCGTCAAAGTTGCGAACCCTTCCAAGGCTGACCCAGACGGTGCGAATGCCGGCGGCGTTTCCCGCTTCAACATCATACTGCCCATCGCCGACCATCCAGGCCTCTGCCTCGGCGATGCCCAATCGTTGGCAGGCCAGTCGCAGCGGAGCCGGATCGGGTTTGGGGACGGCATCTTCCCGACTCACCAGCACCGAGATCGAAAGAGCGTGACGCTGCAAGACCGTCTCAACACTCACCCGGCTGTTGCGCGTGATCAGTGCAGTGTTGATGCCGCGCGTGATCAGATCATCGAGTAAATCTCGACAACCCGGGTTCAGCACCGAACACCGCGCCGCCGCTTCTTCATGGCGATGAAGAATCGCCTGCGCTTCGGCGCGACGCCGTTCATCCATTTCGGCCAATGCTTCGAGAATCGGCCGCTGCCCGATGCCCATCTCACTCTTGATGCGCGGGAAGTCGAGCATTGGCTCGGTCAGTGTGCCATCCATGTCGAACAGCATTCCGCGAGGCAGAGATGTGTCGCTGGAACTGGACATGCTGTTGGTCAGCGTGCTCGTAGCACAGCCTTCCAGGCTGTGAATCCAAAGCCACAGGCTGGAAGCCTGTGCTACGTTAGACGTTACATCGGCCGCGCGATTACATATCGAGCCATCAGGCTCAGTGCGCGAACAGCATCATTTTCCGGCAGGTCCGCTATGGATGACAAGGCTCGGTCAACCAACTGAGCCGCCCGCGACTTGGCATAGGCAATCGAGTTGCTCGGCAGGATCAGATTCCGAATCTGCTCTACCTTGTCCGGCTCCTTGCTGGCCAGAAGCGATCGCAGCAGCGCCTGATGCTCGGCCGGGGCGGTCCGGAGGAAATGGATCATCGGCAGCGTCATCTTTCCCTTCTCGATGTCGCTGCCCAGGCTCTTGCCGACGGTGTCCACATCGCCCACAAGGTCGAGGATGTCGTCCTGAATTTGGAAAGCGATCCCCAGCGATAGGCCGAAGGTTTCCATCCGCTTTGTGCGAATCTCGTCAGCTCCAGCATAATGCGCGCCCAGTACGCAGCAGGCGGCACAAAGCACCGCCGTCTTGCGCTTGATGATTTCAAGGTACGTCTCTTCGTCCAAATCAAAGTTGTTGCGGTTGGCGATTTGAAGTAGCTCGCCCTCACAGACCTCATTGGTCGTTCGGCCAATCAGGCGCGAGCCATATTGCGAATCCAGGCTCGAGCAAAGGTGATAGCTGTGGCTGATGAGATAATCGCCCAATAAGACTGCGGCTTCGTTGCCGCGCAGATGATTGATCGTCGCGCCCTTGCGCCGCAGCTCGGCATCATCCAGTACGTCATCGTGCACGAGCGTCGCCATGTGAACCATTTCGACGACCGTCGCAATGACTTCATGCGCGCGGGCGAGACTTCCGCAAGCCTTGCCCGTCAGCAGCACCAGATACGGCCGAAGCATCTTGCCGCGAAACCGGCTGACGTGCTTCACGAGCGTGTTCACACAAGGCAGCGCACTCTTGAGCTCTTCGGCAAAAAGCTGATCCACGGCAGCCAGCTCGGTGCGGACGCAGTCGGTCAATTGAGCGAGGCTCGCAGTCATACAAGGCTCCGTCTTTGAGCCGATTCTTGCGAAGCGGCCACAAAAGTCGCCGGATTATAGAAAGGGGCCTGCCTTACGCTACGAGCAGCCAAAAGTTTCGAAAAAAATGAAAGAAACCGCGACGAGTTATCGGGACTGAGGGCCAGCGCACGAAGCCACTATGAAATGGGCCGCGCTTTATAGGGCCAAAACAGCAGAAATTGGCTGCTTGTTCCCAACTTCACAATCTTCGTAACGTCTAATGTAGTGAAGCAGGAAGCGCAGAGGCTTACCTGCTTTTGGAGGATGCCAGATGATCAAGGTCAAGCATTTTCTTGAAGCCGTCGAATGCGACGACGGGCAGCGGATGTGGGTTGAACCGATCGGTCTGACCAAGGACCTGGCCGAGTGGTGCAAAGTGGACCATATCCTGCCGCACCTCGGGCCGCCGAGGCATCTGTGGGACTGGTTTGAAAAGCGCAACGGCGACTATGACTACTTCCGTGGGTGCTACCACGAAGCCTTGGCCAAAGGCCCTTACCGCACGCCGCTGCAGCAGCTCGCGTGCGCGAGCATGAAGGAAAACATCACCCTTCTGCATCAAAGCGATGATCCGGAGCATAACACCGCCACCGCTCTTCACGAGTACCTAAGCGAGCTGGAGGCGTATTGTCCCAATGAGGGGGAATGATCAAATAAAAACGACGTGGAGCGGCGCCGATTAGTGTTTGGCGCCGCTCTGCGGTCGCGAGAGTTCTTCTTTCACCTTACTCGCCACCGCCATCTTGGCTTCCTGAACCCTGCCGTATTTCCCGGCTTGAATTTCATCCGCCGTGTCGGCCATGGCCTTGGTCACGGCTTTGAGCCGGGGCGCGTTGTCGGCCATCGCTTCGATGCCCTGCAGCTTTGAAAGGTCTACCTTCCATTTTCCCTCGACCTTCTTGAGCTGGAGCGGCTGACCTTCAGCTTTCTGGCCGGCCTTGGGCTTTGCGGTGATTTGAGCGCTGTCGCCGGCGATGTTGACCTCCAGATTGCCGGGATCCTTGCCATACTTCTGATTGAATGCCTCGCCAGGCGTGCCGGTTGTCAAAATGGACGCCCCGTCTTTTCCGAAGCGCGAAACTGCAGCATCGTGCAATTTGGTCTCGGCGGCGGCTAGCGGCGCGACAAGGTCAATGAACGTATCGTTCGTCTTATTGGACACAGCAAACTTATGGGCCTGCTCGGCGTTGCCCTGGGCCAGCGCACGGGCAAATGAAATAGCCGCCTCTCTCACGTCCGCCGGTTCATCGGCGTGAGCCGTGGAGATGCCCAGCATTACGACAAGAATTGCTCCAATCACATTGAATCGCTTGCCCATCACACGCTCCTGAACATCCGCAAAAGCCCGTAAACGTGCCCTATATATAGCCGATTGCACGTCTGGCTGAAAATCCATTGCGCCAAGAACGCCAAGGGGCGCCAAGATTGCCAAGAGAATCAGTTATTCATTTTTTCTTGGCGCTCTTGGCTAACTTGGCGTTCTTGGCGCAAATCGCAGACCATCCCTCGCATCATTGATCAACGAATTCAGCCGGCTTGCCCAAATTTGGAAAACCGTCGCGGCGAAAGCTATAGTGCGCGGGAGGTGCAAGGAATCCACAAGAGCATCGGCCGGAGCGGGTGTGTTGGACACGAACAAGCTGTTGAAAGACCTGACTGAGCCGCAGCGCCAGGCGGCGACGCATGTGCAAGGACCGCTGCTGATTGTTGCCGGCGCGGGCAGCGGGAAGACGCGCGTCATTACCCGTCGAATCGCTTATCTCATCGCCCAGGGCATTCCGGCGGCCTCGATTCTCGCGATCACCTTTACCAATAAGGCCGCCGGCGAAATGAAAAGTCGGGTCAGCAGCGTTCTGGACCACAAGCTGTATGACTTTGGCAAACTCGATCAGCGGTGGCCGACCATCTGTACCTTCCATTCGCTTTGCCTTCGCATCCTTCGGCACTACGCGACGCGAATCGGCCTGCCGGAGAATTTCAGCATCTTCGACAGCGCCGACCAGACGAAGCTGATTAAGGAAGCCATCAAATCACTGGACATGTCGGCGACTAATTTCCCAGCGTCCACGGTGCACGCGACCATCAGCAACGCCAAGAATCAGCTCCTGTCGGCTGATGATTTCGCCCGAGGGGCCGGCGACTTTTACCAGCGCAATGTGTCGCGCATTTTTTCCAAATACCAGGCACTGCTGACGCAGAACAACGCCCTCGATTTTGATGATTTGCTGCTGCGAACCGCTCACGCGTTTCGCGCCCATCAGGATGTTCTGGCCGAGCTTCAGGAACGTTTCCAATACCTCCTGATCGACGAGTACCAGGACACAAATCACGCACAATACGTTTTGGCTCACGCCCTGGCGCTCAAACACCGCAACATTTGCGTCGTTGGTGATCCGGATCAGTCGATCTATGCCTGGCGTGGGGCCGATATCCGCAACATTCTCGATTTTGAAAAGGATTACTCGGACGCGAC
>JANWHF010000136.1 GCA_025450555.1 Tepidisphaeraceae bacterium
GCCGACTCGCCTGCCGCCGCATTTGTCCAGTTGTCCTTTCCTACTTCGACTTTTCCCGGGCCTGCCACTCGACCACACTCGAAACTGCTTGCCTTTCTTGCCATGAACGCCTCCATTGCCAAAGCGCCACCAAACCCTGTGCACACGGACCAGACACTCCTAAAACTCATATGTTAGGTAAATATTTTCAAAAATTCCAGAAAAAATTTGCCATAGACCGCGACTGGCCTGCGATAACCTGGGGCCTGGGCGAGGGTGCGAAATTACTGTTGGTAAAGGCCTCACCCTTGGGTATTCTAGATTACTTCCATTGCGTGGAGGGGTTTGGGCGGCCGGACCAGCTGTATTGAAGTCCGGGAAAACAAGAGCCAACCTTCCTCCAAATCTCTCGGTGCGCATCTGGTGAATCTCGGAGGGCAGACCATGGACCGCTTCGGATCTCGGCGTTCCCGCAGGCGCAGTTCTTTTGAATCGGGCGCTATCGAGTGCGACTTATCGTCAAAGCGTAGGTCTACGCCATCGACACAGCAGCCGGTGCGCGCGTGGGTCGAGCAACTAGAAATACGGCTGTTGCTGGCTGCCGATCTGTCGGTGGCGATCACTGGTCCGGCTACGACGCCGATCGGGGAAAATGCGTTCTATCAAGTAACCGTCACGAACAACGGCCCTGATGATGCACAAGGTGTGGGGATGGTTGCTAGGCCATATGCTAAAGCCGGATCGCAATATGTGACTCTCTCAAACATGCCCTCTCAGACCCTCCTCTCACCGCCGCCGGCGACTCCTGGAGTCTTGCCTGCGGGTTCATCCGATACCTTCCAGGTTGTCCAATCAGTTCAGCAACTCACCATAATCGAGGGCAACACGCCTGTCGTATTTAGTTCATACACTCTTCTGGAAGACGTTTCCGTTCAATCATCGACCAGCGATCCGGATACCACCAACAACTTTGTGTCGTTCAGTACCGAGGCGGTTACAACAACCACATTGAGTGCGTTTACCACGATCCCTTCGGTCGTTGTGGAGGGTCAGAACAGCGTCACGTTTACTGTTGGCGTTTCCAATTGGGGCCCCAACGATGCACAAGACGTGGCCCTGACCGACCTGCTGCCACCGCAACTCCAACTTCAATCCATTGTCCAGAAAAGCGGGCCGGCGTTTGTCATTGCAAGCGGGACACCCGGAAACAGCGCACCCATCACAGCCATCGGCACCTCACTTCCCGCTGGCTCGTCCGCGACGTTTCAGTTGACTGTGGTGAATGCCAGTCTTAGCGCAAACATGCCGGCCATCAATCAAGTGCTTGTTTCCGGCATGACCGCCAACGGACCAGCCGTGGCCAAAGATCTGCAGTCCAGCATCGTCTGGAAGTTCCCGACAAACCTCGCCGTGCAATTGACGGGAGACCAGGGTGTGCTGGCTGGCTCATATATCGATCCTACTTACACTGTTTCGGTGAGTGATCTGGGCATCACATTTCCAACCAGCGCTACCCTGAACTATACGATTCCTTCCGGCTTTACCCTCGTGGCGTTCGATGGGTCCAGCAAATCGCTGCCCGTGGTCGACAGCACCGGAACGGTCCATATCCCTTTCACATGGGCTGGCACATTTGACTTTACTGAAGCGGTCGACAACTCGATCCCAAACGCCACACCAGTCATCCATACGGCCAGCATCACCACCACGCCTACAGATGACGATCCTAGCGACAACTCGGCCTCCTTAACGACGGTGGTGTATGATGGATCTGACGTCGCCATTGCAATGAAGCCAGTCCCGACGATACCGGTAAATGGGGTATTTGATTATCAGTTGACCGTTTCCAGTTTGGGTCCAAGCGTCGCCTCAAATGTGAGCTTCGCGGATATCCTTCCGCCGACACTGGAATTTGAGGGCATCACCCAGACGAGTGGTCCGGGCTTCGCGCTTTCGACCCCCGCTACCGGAAGCAATGGCACGGTCAGCGGCCAATTGGCCACCATGCTTCCCGGCTCGGCGACGTTCACATTGGCTGTGAGGGTCGCCCCCGGCGTCGCAGCCGGCGACTCGATCACCAACACCGCCACCGTCTCCACCACCACCTCGGACCCCAACTCGCGCAATAACACTGCCAGCTTCGCCAGCATCGCCCAAATCCCTGCCGATCTGAGCCTCACTGCTACCGGCGATGCAAACCCTGTGATTGGCGGGAACATCACTTATGTGCTGACGGTGACGAATAACGGCCCTGCTGACGCCACAGGCATTGTGGTTGTCTATCATCTGCCACCGCAATTGTCGTTTACATCGGTCACCAGCTCGAATGTGGCGGGTATTAGCAGCAGCGTCGATAGTCAGAACAACGTCACCATTACTTTCCCATCACTTGCGGCCGGGGCATCAGCAACACTGCAGCTGAAATGTTCTGTGGGATACCAGACACCCGATGGCACGCCGCTTGTGAATACGGCGACCGTCAGCAGCAGTACCGCCGACTCTGATCCGACGAACAATTCCGCTGCCGTAAATACAACTGCGACACTCGTCGCTGATTTGGGCCTATCGGTAGCTCTGCCGAGGCGGCAGATTCAAAACACGTCATCCAAAACAGTGCCGGTATTGATTGCCAATGAAAACAACACGATCAGCGTGACCGTCAAGAATTCCGGGCCAGGAGTGGGGGCAAATGTACAGGTCCTGGTGCCTCTGCCTGCGGGTGCAACCTTCAAAAGCAGTCGGTCGAGCCCGAACAGCGGAGTCCAGACGATCGACGGCGTCCCTACGGCGGTGTTTGAGATTCCTTACGTTTTTTCGACTTTCCCAACAACGATCAATGCCACGTATTTCCTGGACCAGTCAACGGCGGAGACGGTCGTAACGCAAAGGGCGTCTGTAAGCAGCGCAGGTACTGATCCTAACCTGTCCAACAACTCTGCTTCACAGACAGTGACTGTGTACAGGGACAGCGACCTTGTGCCGACGATCTCCGGACCTGCAGTGGCGACAGCGGGAACGTTGGTTGATTACGTATTTTCCGTCTCCAATACTGGAGACCTCCTCGCCGGCCAAGACTCTGTCACGTTCAATATTCCCACTAACGCCCCGTTGGTTTCGATGGGAAGCAGCACTTTTTCTATAACGCCGAAACTAGCTCCGGGCACGACCGGTCCGGTGACACTCGTACTGTACCCAGGGCTGGGACCAGGACAGGCGGCAACCGTCTCGTTTCTGGAGCGGATCGATCCTTCAGTTCCGGACGGCGGCACAGTCGTACCGACGGCTACCCTTGTGCGACTGTCCGGCTTCGACGATCCAAGCGATAACAACGCCTCGTTCACGACAAACGTGATCACCCAGGCGGACGTTTCGGCCGCGATGATAGGTCCGGACACCATCACCGCCGGCGGCAACGCGACCTACACGATCACGCTCACCAACAACGGACCGTCCGATACGCAGAACGTCAATTTCCTCGACGATCTTCCCGCGGGAATGAGGTTTGTTTCGCTCGCGCAGACGAGCGGCGCACCCTTTTCATTCCAGACACCTTCGCCGGGCGCGGCGGGAACAGTCAGCGGAACAGGCACGTTGCCTGCCGGTGCGTCGGCGGAATTTCAGCTTGTGGGAATGTTGCAGCCCAGCGTGCCGGCAGGGCTGAACGGGATAAACAATACCGTCAATGTATCGGCGACGACTTCGGACGAAGATCCGAGCAACAACTCGGCCAGCGTCACCAGCAATGTGGTGACGTCGGCCGACCTGGCAGTTTCTCTGATCGAGCCGCCCAGCATCACGGCGGGGACTACTCCGTTCTACCGAATCGTCGTGCAAAATAAGGGTCTCAGCGATGCGACATCGGTCGTAATCGAAACGGTGTTGCCGGCATCTGAAACTTATGTGTCCTCGACGACGAATTATTTCGGCGGGACCACCAGCGTCATCGGAAGCGGTCCATCCGGCCAAACCATCATCTTCACCCTTCCAGATTTTCCGGCCGGGGCATCGGACATCATCGATGTGGCGAGCACGATCAGTGCCCAGGCGCCGGCGCTCCCGATCAGCAACAATGCCTCGGCGGTCAGCGCGACGCCCGATCCGGATCCGACCAACAATTCCGCGTCGGTGTCGGTCCCGGTTGTGACAGCCGCGGATCTGCGCGTGAGCGTGATCAATGAATCAACGACTCCCCCCATGCTTGCCGGCGATAGGGGAAAGATGGAGGTTCAGGTTTCCAACAGCGGCCCAAGCTATGCGCAAGACCTGGTCGTGACCGACACGCTTCCCGTCGGCGCTTCATTGGTATCAATCACCGATCAGAGCGGTGCTGCTACCAATTTGCCTGTTACCGGAGCGACCGGCACCCTTTCATGGACCATTCCCGCGATGGCTCCTGGGGTAAGCGACGATTTTGATCTGGTCTATCAACTCGGGCCTGCCAGCGAAGTTGCCACGAAGTCCGATTCAGCTACCGTCAGCTCGAGCACATCGGATCCCAATCCATCCAATAATTCCGCAACGCTGCCGATGGACCTTCAGCCGGCTGACGTGATTCTCAGTGGGCCGGCAGTTTCGCGCGCGGGTACCCCTGCGCAGTACGCGTTTGTCCTCCAGAGCGAAGGTTGGAGCCTGCTGACAATCGAAGTCCCGCAAGGCGCTACCATTTCGGCAACCAGCGGCGACGGCCTGCCTTCGGACCTAGTTGGCAAAACCGGCATCATCAGCTTCCCCTTTTTCGGCAGCGAAGAGTTCGTGATCAGCGAGGCCACGCCGGCACGGACGCCGGATGGCACGACCCTGACCACGTCGGCATGGGTCAATTTTGACACCTCCACGACGCAGAGCGTCTCGACGAAAATCATCGCGCAGGCCGACATCACTGCGTCGATAACAGGTCCATCAGTTATCATTCCGGGAACGTTGGTTTCCTACACGTTGAAGGTTACGAATAATGGCCCATCTGATGCGCGCAATGTGAGCTTCAATGATGCGCTGCCGCCGGGGATGTTCTTCCGGTCCCTGGATCAGACCAGCGGCCCGTGGTTTGCGCTCTATCCGCCAGTGGAACGCACAGGCGGGAACGCCAGCGGATACATTCCCTATTTTCCGGCTGGCGCATCGGCCAGTTTCACGCTGGCGTGGGGCGTACCCTCCGATTTCAGCGCCGACAGCCTCACCGATACGCTCAGTGTCGCGACGACGACGACCGACCTGAATTCGTCCAACAATTCGGCCTCGGTCACGGCGCCCGTCCATCCGCAGGCGGACCTGGGCGTGGACCTGAGCACCGTCGGGCGCGCCGTTGCCGGAACAGGCTTCGCTTACACGATCACGCTGCACAATGCTGGCCCCAGTGTCGCGCAAAATGTGGTAGTGAGCGAAGTGCTGGCGCCTGGCGTCGTCTTTAGTTCATTTGGCAGTTCCTCGACGAGCGGACCTTATACGGCTTCCGGTCCCGACGTGGGTGCAAACGGAACCGTGACGTTCCAGATTGCGTCGGTCCCTTCGTTTGGATTCTATAGCTTCACCGTCAATGTCGCCGTCCCGTCCAACACCCCGGCCGGGCCGCTGCCCAGCACGGTCACCGTGACCAGCTCGACGCCTGATCCCAACACCGCCAACAACACCGTGACCGACACCATCACGCAGGCCGTGACATCGGCCGATGTGAGTATCACCGACGCCGCGCCAATGATGTTCATCGATCACGGCCCGGTGGTTCATCCGGTCTTTGCGCTCAAGCAAAACAACACCTGGGTCGTCGACGTCACGAATTCCGGCCGCAGCGACGCACAAAACGTCACCTGGAGCAGCGCCGTCCCCGCGGGCGTGATGGTCGAATCAGTTTCGCAGGTCTCAGGACCCGCCTTTACGCTCACGACCCCAACCGGTGGAACCGGTACAGTCAGTGGCAACATCACGACGCTGTCGCCGGGCCAAACCGCCGAATTCGATCTGGTCTTCGCACAAAATGGAATTGCGGCGGGCGATACCGTTTCCGATACCGCGACCGTCACCAGCGACACCACCGATCCCGACAAGTACAACAACACCAGCACCGCAACGGCGCAGGCCTATACGCCCGGTGACCTGGCCGTCAGTATTCAGGGACCGTCCACCGCCAGCGCGGGCACGTACGTTAACTATATCATCGACATCAAAAACGACGGCCAACTTTTGGCCAGCGGCGCTACTCTCAATTTTGATATCCCGGCCGGCGAGCAGCTCAATTTGATCACCAGCAGCAGTGGATTCCCCACGCTCCCGAATCTCCCGTATGGCACGACCGGCCCGGTCAGCTTCACGCTTCCCGCCGGCATGATCAGCGGCGGCGACGCGAACATTGCCCTGCAGTTGTACATTGAGCCTGATGTGCCTGACGGAACGATCCTGTCGCCCACCGCGACCCTCACCGATACGCCCGCATCGGATGATCCATCCAACAACACCGCATGGGCAAACATACTGGTTCTTGCAAAAGGCGATGTGGCGGTGACGCAAACCGGCCCGTCTACGGTCGTGCCCGGCGACACGGCGACCTACACATTTACGATCGCCAACAATGGCCCATCCTATTCGCAGAACGTCAGCTTTTCCGACCCGCTGCCGCCGGGGATGACTTTCGTTTCATTGTCGCAAACCGGCTCGATCTTCACGCTCGATCCGCACCCGGTGGGTGAGGGCGGAAGCGTCACCGGAAGCATCGCGACGTTGCGGGCCGGCGCGCTAGCCACTTTCACGCTCGTGGCGGTGCTCGATGAGTCGGCCGTTGGCACGAGCCTGACCAACACCGTCAGTGCAACCTCAGATACTACCGATTTGAATGCCACTAATAACGCCGCTTCGGTCATCAGCACGATCACTCCACAGGCCGATTTGTCGGTTTCAATCGTCAGCGGCCCCACGGTGGCAGGAGACGACGTGACCTATACCCTCACCGTCAATAACAACGGCCCCAGTGATGCCCAGAACGTTGTATTGACGCAGGCGCTGCCGGACAACCTCTCGTATCAAAGCATGACGCGAGTCTATGGCCCGGCCTCCGTTATGGGTCTGGATGGAAACGGGAATGTTACGATCGATATCGCAACGCTGGCGGCCGTTTCAGCGGCATCTTATCGGGTGACCCTCAGCGTTCCGCCCAGCACGCCCGCCGGGTTGCTGTCCACTTCCACCCTTGCGGCCACGAGCACGACCACCGATACGAATCTTTCTAACAATGTCGTCACCGACACCGAGTCCCCAGTCACCACCAGCGCTGATTTGAGCGCGGGCATCGTGGCTCCGAGCGGTGGAGTCATCCCGGGACAAAACAACACATTTTCAATTGAAATTATCAATCACGGTCCCAGTGATGCCCAAAATGGTTCGTGGAGCAGCCCCATTCCTACCGGGATGTCACTTATTTCATTCACACAGTCTTCGGGGCCAGCTTTTGTCATGACCACCCCGACCGGAAACGGGGGAACCATCAGCGGCAGTATTGCCACGCTTGCGGCTGGGCAGTCGGCGGACTTCGCGGTCGTCTATTTTGCCAATGGCGCATCGCTGGGCGACTCCGTCACGAACGCGGTCAGCGTCGCCAGTGACACGCCTGATGCAGTGCCCGCCAACAACAACTCATCGGCCACCGCAGCGGTTCGTCACGCAGCCGACCTGGCGATCAGCCTGGATGCCCAGCCCAGCGCGTCGGCGGACTACTACGCCGGCACCAACATTACCTACAGGCTCGATGTCACCAATTTCGGAGGCGCTCCAGCCGGCGGCGCGACCATTACCTACAACATTCCCGACAACGCCCCGTTTTCTTCCTTTGGCGACAGCAGCGGTTTCCCCGTGCTCCCGAGTGTAGCCGCGGGCGCGATGGGGCCGATCACCTTCACGCTTCCCGCGGGAATGCCATATGGGGGCCATGCTGACATCGAAATTAACGAGCACATTTTACCCTCCGTGCGGTATGGCAGGGTTCTCGCACCGACGGCATCCTTGTCGGGCCTTCCCAACAATGATGATCCTTCGAACAATACTGCTTCGGCCACTATGACGATTCACACGATGGCAGACTTGGCCATCACCCAGACCGGGCCGGCCACCGTCACCAGCGGGACGTTTGCCAATTACGAAGTGACGATCACCAACAATGGTCCGTCCGATGCGTCAAATGTGACTCTTAGGGAGACGGTTTCGCCAGGCAACGTTGCGGTGGTGACATTGGTCGTTCAAGACAGCGGCCCCACGGCGACGTTAGCGTACAGCTACGCTTCCATGATCAGCCTTCCCGCCGGCGCCTCCGCAGCTTTCACCGTTCCAATCGTGCCTGACGACGAGCCGCCCGGCACGGTACTGACTGCCATTGCAACCGTGTCTTCCTCCGACGTCGATCTCTATTCCGCCAACAACGTAGCGCTGACGAACAGCATCGTCGAAGCGCAGCGGCCCATGATTGCCGTGCCGGCAGGTGTTGTTTCATCGGTCGGCCCCGTCGCGATTCCATTCCCGATTCACCGCTTTGGCCGGACGATTCACACGACCCTCACCGGATTCAGCGGAGTCGTCGCGCAGTTCATTGATCCCACTCCAACCGCAACCGCACTCCACTTCCACTTCGCCATCAACTGGGGCGATGACGGTCTCTCCGTTGGGACGGTGAGCTATGACAAGGCCGACGGCCGATGGAATGTCAGCGGATCGCACCGCTACAAGAAGAAAGGCACTTACACCATCACCGTCATCGTCCAGGACAGCGCCGGCAGGCAGGGAAC
>JANWHF010000137.1 GCA_025450555.1 Tepidisphaeraceae bacterium
ATGGAGTAGAAAGCAGAATATCGCTTCTGAATTCTAATACGATAAACAGTTGCACCCGATCCGCTATAATCGCCGCGACGATGCGAGACGAGATTCCCACGCCCTTCATTTTGATCGATGCCCGGATTGCCAGGCGGAACCTTGCGAGCCTGGCCGACTATGCCCGCCAGCACCAACTCGGCGTGCGCCCGCACACCAAGACCCACAAATCGAAAATGCTGGCGCGGATGCAACTGGAAGCCGGCGCCATTGGCTTGACCGTCGCCAAGGTCGGCGAGGCGCAGATCATGGCCGATGTGGGCGATGACCTTCTAATGGCTTATCCCGCCATTCATCCGCAGCGATGTCTGGACCTCGCGAAGCTCGCCGGGACTAAAACCATTCGCGTCGCCCTCGATTCAACAACTGCGGCCGATCGAATCTCTGAAGGCGCCAAAGCAGAGGGCAGCACCGTCGGCGTGCTCGTTGATCTGGACGTCGGCCTTCACCGCACCGGCGTGCAGAATATAGCCGAGGCCTTAGCGCTGGCGCAGCATATCGACAAGCTTCCAAACGCCCGCCTCGATGGATTGATGTTTTATCCCGGCCATCTGCAATGGAAGACGCCGCAGCTCGATCAGGCGATGACGCAGATCGATGCGCTGCTGGGCGAAGTGCTCGAACGCTTGCGCGCTTCGGGACTTCAGGCAAAAATCGTCTCCGGCGGCTCAACACCCACCGCCCGTAGTTCGCATCTGATCACCCGCCTCACTGAACTTCGCCCCGGCACTTACATCTTCAACGACATGAACTGCGTACACGGCGGCTTCGTGAATCTCGAAGATTGTTCTGCAAGAATCATCTGCACGGTTGTCAGCACCGCGGTGCCGGGCCAGATCGTGCTGGACGCTGGCAGCAAGACGCTGACCAGCGACCGCTGCGGCCCCGCGCCCGACCGTGGCCATGGATTAGTCGTCGAATATCCCCGCGCCAAAATCACGAAGCTCAGCGAAGAGCATGCGCAGGTGGATGTGCGCGAATGCGACCGATCGCCGAAGGTGGGCGATCGCGTGAGTGTGATTCCCAACCACATTTGCCCGTGCGTGAATCTTCAGGACAGAATCTGGTGGCAGGAGCCGGGAGATGCGCCAAAGCCGTTGACGGTCGATGCGCGAGGCAGAGTCTTCTAATCCTGATTAATCATGCGTCCGATTTTTGATGCCCATCTCGATCTTGCGTGGAGCGCGATCTTCTTCAATCGCGATCTGACGAAGGGCATTGAACAGGTACGCGCTTCCGAGCGCGGGATGACGGACGAGCGCGCTCGCGGCAAAAATACGGTCACGCTGCCGGAGCTTCGTAAGGCACAGGTGCGCGTCTGCGTCGCGACGCTGCTGGCACGATCGGGGCCGGCCCTCAAGCCGCAGCCGACATACATGCGCACCGATCTTGATTATGTCACGCCCGCGCTCGCCTTTGGCGCGGCTCACGCGCAGCTTGCCTATTACCAGCTTCTGGAACAGCAGGGCCACCTGAAATTCATCCGCAGTTGCGAGGATCTGCGATCGCATTGGAAAATCGCTTCGTCCAATCCCGCTGCTCCGATCGGCATAATCCTCAGCATGGAAGGCACCGACCCGATCGTCGAGCCAAGCCAGCTTGAGCATTGGTGGAAACTGGGTTTGAGAGCCGCGGGGCTAGCACATTATGGACAGGGGCAGCACGCGTTCGGCACCGGAGTGGATGGACCTCTCAGCAGCGCAGGAATCGCGCTGCTCAAGCAATTCGAGCGGCTCGGGATGATTCTCGATGTCACGCACCTTTGCGATCGAAGCATGGCCCAGGCGCTCGACCTGTTCGGCGGGCCGGTGCTGGCCAGTCATCACAATTGCCGGGCGCTGGTGCCGGGCGATCGGCAGTTGACGGATGATCAGATCCGCCAGCTTGTTTCGCGCGGGGCCGTTATCGGCGCGGCCCTCGATAGCTGGATGCTCTATCCCGGCTGGGTGCGTGGTCAGACTTCGGCGGAGGTGGTTTCGCTGGAAGCGGTCGCGGATCATGTCGATCATGTCTGTCAGCTCGTGGGAAATGCGAATCATTCAGCCATCGGCAGCGATCTGGATGGCGGCTTTGGACATGAGCAGACGCCTCGCGATCTGAATACGATTGCCGACCTTCAGAAGCTGGCCGACATCCTCGATCGCCGCGGCTACAGCGATCCCGAGATCGATCTGATCTTTCACGGCAACTGGCTGCGTTTCTTCATCAAATCGCTTCCTTCCACGGAGCCTGCATGAATTCGTTCGACCAGAAACTCGCGTCGATGGGCTATTCCCTGACCCGCATCTTCAAGCCTGGCGCGATCTACCGACCCGTGGTGATCGATGGAACCACGGCTTACGTTTCCGGCTGCGTGCCCTTAGCCGATGACGAATCATTGGCGGGAAAGGGAAAAGTGATCTCGCAGGTGAGCGTGGAGGCCGCTCAAAAGGCCGCTGCACTCTGCGCGGCCAATGTCCTGCGCCTGGTCCGGCAGGAAGCCGGATCCCTCGACCGCATCGAGCGGATGTTAAAAGTCACCGGCTTTGTCAACAGCGATCCCGATTTCACGAATCAGCATCTGGTCATTAACGGTGCCTCGCAATTGTTTGTCGATGTGCTCGGAGAAGCCGGCTGGCACGCCCGCAGCGCCATCGGCATGGCACAACTTCCGCTGGGGGCGTGCGTGGAAGTGGAAGCCATCGTGAAGCTCAAGGCGTAGAAGGATTCGATTCCGGCATCGCCTGCGGTTTTGGCGGCTCTGGAATAATCGCTGGGGATGGTGGTGGCGCAGGAGGGACCGCGGCTGCGCCTGCCTTTCCCCGGCGTTTGAGCCCTCGCCGAAGGATCGATTCGCTGACCTGCATGTCCGCGAGCTTGCGGCGATAGGACGAGAGCACATCGCTCCGCGTGATCACCCCCAGGAGATGGCGCGGATCATCGGGACTCACCACCGCAAGCCGCCCGACATTCTGCGTCACCATGACGGTTGTCGCGTCGGCCAGCGACCGATGTGGGAAGATCGTCAGGGGAGCGCGGTGGATCACTTCCGCCAATGTGCTTGTCGGCGAAGTCGTGCTGTTGAGCAAGTCGCGCCGCGTCAGCATGCCCAGAAGTCTTTTGTCGGTATCGAGAACAGGATATCCCTGGTGATGCGTCTGCGGCCCATTGGAGCCCAGCCATTCGCGCGCTTTGGACACCGTCCAATCGCCCGGCAGCGTGATCGGATCACGCGAATAGATTTCCGAAACCGTGATCCCTTCCAGCGGCTCGGCCGCCAGCTCGACCGGAACGAGCACGCCATGCCGCACGACCTTGGCGGTCATGATGGTGTCTCGCATGAAGGCGCTGGAGATGAGATAGGCCACCGCGCAGCCGCCCAGGATCGGCAGCAGGCCGTTGGGTTGAAGGGTTGTTTCAAAAGCGAAGACGACGGATGTAAGCAGCGCCCGCGAAGCGCCAGCAAACATCGCGGCCATGCCCACCAGGGCTGCCACGCGCACGTCGATATGGTCGGGGAAAAAGTGGGCCAGCCCCATGCCGATGATCGCGCCCAGGGCGCTGCCAAAGGTAAACAGCGGCGCCAGCGTTCCGCCGGAGGTTCCGCTGCCCAGCGAAAGCGTCCATGAGAGGAATTTGAGCAGGCAAAGAGAGATCATCACCCCCAGTGGGAGGTTGTTGGAAATCAGGTCGGTGATGTTGTCGTAGCCGACGCCCAGCGTGCGCGGCGCAAAGTAGCCAATGACTCCTACTGCCACCGCGCCGATGGCTGGCCACCACATCCAGTGGATCGGCAGCTTTCCAAATCCGTCCTCGACTGCGTAAACGGAGTGCGTCACGAGAACCGACGCGAATCCCACCAGCGCCCCCACCACCGCATACAGCGCCAATCCAATTTCGGTTGGCTGACCAATATCCGGCGGCATCGGAAACAGCGGCGTCGGCGCATGAAAGGCGAATCGGATTCCCGCCGCCGCCGCGCTGGCCAGCGCGACGGGCAGAAAAGATCGTGGCCGAAATTCAAACAGCAATAGTTCGATGGCAAGCAAGGTAGCTGAAACGGGTGAGCCAAAGGTCGCCGCCATTCCCGCGGCAGCACCCGCGGCAAGCAACGTCTTTCTTTCCGCGGCGCTCGTGCGCAGGACTTGTCCAATCAGCGAACCCATCGCGCCGCCGGTCGCGATGATCGGACCCTCGGCGCCGAAGGGCCCGCCCGTTCCGATTGCGATCGCAGCCGACAATGGCTTGAGAAAGGTCAGTCGCGGCGGAATCCGGCTTTCCTGAAGCAGCACGCGCTCCATCGCTTCAGGAATGCCGTGGCCGCGAATTCCTTCCGATCCAAAGCGCGCCATCAGGCCGACAATCAGGCCGCCGATGATCGGAATGAAAATCACGGTCCACGACGGTGCGTGCTTCAAGTCGCGATAGACCGGCGGCAGGAAAGCAAAGGAAAACAGATGAT
This sequence comes from Tepidisphaeraceae bacterium, assembly GCA_025450555.1. Lineage (GTDB taxonomy): Bacteria > Planctomycetota > Phycisphaerae > Tepidisphaerales > Tepidisphaeraceae > JANWHF01. The sequence goes on from JANWHF010000137.1 coordinate 4,481, forward strand.
GAAACGAAAGATTGGTGATCAGCGCGATGAGCCACAGCAGGACCTGCGCCACGCCACCCGCGATCAGCGCCAGCGCGATCGACAGCACGCAGATCAGAATCACGCGATGATCGACCAGAAGAAGCTGCTTGTGAACATGTGCGCGCTTGAGCGTCGGCCCCAATGAAGGGGAAACCGGCAGCCCGCTGCCGGTGGTCGCGGACTGGTCGATCTGTCGCGTGGGGTCGCTCATCAAACCAGCCCGCCGAGGTTGCTCCACATATGTCGAATGCTATACGGATATGAACCGGCACGCATCCTCGCCAGCCCACTGGACGCATTGCCGGATGTCGCGCTCCATTTGTCGCTTGAGTTCATCGACGCCGTCAAACTTCCATTGCTCGCGAAGCCAGCGAACGACCTGCACATCCAGCACGCGCCTATAGAGATCGCCATCATACCCGATCAAATGCGCCTCGATCTGGCGATTTGAATCGGCGAACGTCGGCAGCGTACCAATACTGATCGCGCATGGATAGACATTTTTGTCCACGATACATTGGCCCGCATATACTCCGTCATCGGGCACGAGCTGCGTGCCGCAATCGAGGTTGGCGGTGGGAACGCCAATCGTGCGCCCGCGCTGATGCCCGGCGATGACTTTGCCTCGAAGCGCATAAGGCCGGCCCAGCATCATCGCCGCCTCGCGCGTCCGGCCATGCAGCAGAAGCCAGCGAATCAGCGTCGAGCTGATGTCCACCAGCCGCAAATCCAGCAGCACGCCCTGCACCGGCGGCACGATATGCAATTGAATGCCCGCCTCGGCACACCATTGGGTCAGATGCTTGATTGTTCCGCCTCGGGATTTTCCGAAAGTGAATTCGCTGCCCTCGACCAAATGAGAAGGTCGGCACTGATCGCGCAGGATCGCCCAGAATTGCTCGGCGGTCAGCCCCAGCACCGCCGGCTCTGGAGAAAGCTCGACCAGATCATCCACCCCCTGCTCGGCCAGCAACTCCCGCTTCAAATCGAGCGGCGTCAGTCGCGGTGGCGCATGAGTTGGTCGTAGCACCGTAAACGGGTGAGGCTCAAAGGTCACGCACGCGAGCCGCGCGCCACTCATCTGGCTGCGAAGCTGCCGGCCGGTTTCCAGCAGCCGCTGATGACCGCGATGGATGCCGTCGAAATTCCCGATCGAGAGGATCGAACCTGGCGAAAGTTGTGCGAGGCCTTCGAGGCCGTGCAGAAGATTCATGATTCACTTTACCGTTGCGCGATATCGCGGTACTACAATGATCGGTCGATTTTGGCAAAGCCCACGAAGGAGAGACACAATGAAATTCGCGTTACTCGCTCTCGCCGCCGCCATGATCTCCGGCAGCACTGCTCGCGGCGCAATCCACACCGAGACGGTGAAGTATAAGGCTGGCACGATCCAGGCAGAAGGATTTCTCGCCTACGACGACAGCAAGCCGGGCAAGCGGCCGGGGATCGTCGTCGTTCCCGAGTGGTGGGGAATGACCGATTATCCCAAGCATCGCGCCCAGCAGCTCGCGGAGCTGGGATACGTCGCATTCGCGGCCGACATGTACGGCAATGGAATGACCACCGATGATCCGAACCAGGCCGGCCAATGGTCCGGCGCGCTCCGCAATGGCGACCGCAAGGAACTGCGTGCGCGAGTCATGGCGGCTCTCAATCAGCTCAAGAGCAATCCGCATGTGGATGCCAATAAGACTGCCGCCATCGGATATTGCTTTGGCGGAACGACGGTCCTCGAACTGGCGCGCATGGGTGCGGATGTGCGCGGCGTCGTGAGCTTCCATGGCGGGCTTTCGACGCAATCACCCGCACAACCCGGTATGGTCAAGGCCAAGGTGCTGGCCTGTCATGGCGCGGATGACAAGTTTGAATCACCTGAGGAGGTGGCGGCGTTTCAAGATGAGCTTCGCAAGGCTAAAGTCGATTGGCAATTCAATATCTACTGCAATGCGGTTCATGCCTTTACCAATCCCGATGCCGACCGGCATCACATTCCGGGTATCGCCTACAACAAAGAGGCCGACGAGCGCTCCTGGCGGGCGATGCAGGATTTTTTGAACGAGATCTTCCGATAAAACCGCGGCTACTTTGACTGGCGCGGCCCAATTGCTCACCAGATTCCTTCAAGGCGGCGGACGCTCGGTCCGATACTAAGGATGTTTCCGCGCGTTGTGCGCGGCAGAGGGGCAAGGACCAACCCGCGCCGTCGCGCGGGAGGGGCCGCGCCCGGTTGCAGGCAAAGGAGTTGCCAAATGTTGAATCGGAAAATGATCAAGTGGGTCGCCGCCAGCGTGCTGGCCGGCGCGCCGGCCATCGGCCTGGCGCGAACGCATCATGTCACCACCGCGGTTTCGCCGCTGTCGGCCAGTGCCGTGCTGACCTCGACGCCTTCGGCGCCGACGAAGCTCGTCTCGACGCACAAGCGCAGCGTTAAGCATCATCGCGCGGTGAAGCACACGCGCCGCAGCGCCAAGAGCCACGTCCGCAAGACCAGTCTCAAGGCCAAGCACCACCGCCGCTCGAAGCTGAAGAAGGCTTAAGCGATCTGATGTGAGGATGAAGATGCAAAAGACCCCGGCTCAAAAAGCCGGGGTCTTTTTTGTGCGAGGCAATTCGATCAGGAACTTCGCATCATCGTGCTTTTTCTTCGTGCTGTTGCGATTCGTTGGGCTTTTGGTCGTGGTACTTTTGAATTGAAGCGCGGCCAACGATGAAAGCTGTCACCAGCCCCGTAACTCCGGTTGTTCCGATGAACGCGCCTGCGATCTGTGCGCCGTGAGTGGCAGCGTAAATCGCCCCGAAGATTGCGGAGCAACCGATGATCAATCCGAAAAACTGCCCAAACAGTTCGGCGCGCCGATATTTTTTCAAATCGCTTGTCTGTGAGTCAATTATCTTCGATTCCATCGCGCGACGATGCTGAGTTTCAGCTTCAGCCATCTGCACGATGCGTTCTGCAAGGCCGGGAATGATTTCGTTGTAATGCTTAAGGACCTCGGGCGACGGCAAGGGTCCTTGCGAAACCTGTGAAACGGTGGTGGTTTGGACTTGGAATTTCGGAACGGCGATTTCCGCCGCGTTGGTCACTTTGGCAGAGATGGATTTATTTTCCTTCTTCGCCACGCGCGACCTCAGCCTCAATCGCGTTGCTCAACGCTTGCCCAACGCGACGCCAATCCGATGCAATGCGATCCGCATCCGAAGCATTGGGGTCTGGACGAGTAATCACCACCATCACTGGCGATGGATAAATCTCCACGGCAGAGCCCATTCCACTCAAGAATATTGATCCCATCAGGGGAAGCATGCTTCAATTCTATTTCATTTTCGGCACTTTGTCAGCAGATTTCGGGCTCATTTGCTCTACGCCCGATAAGATCATAACCAGTCGCACCTGCTTACACCGCTGCAATGATCTGCTTCGCTCCCAGCCCCAGATAATCCAGCACGTCGGCCGGCTCGCGGCCGCTCTTGGGGATCTGGTGGACGTAAAGGCTCTTGAGCTTTATCTGCGCGCCGTTCTGGGCGATCGCTTCGCCAATTTCTGCATCGAGGCCGCCGCTGTAATTGTCTTCGACGGTGATGATCGTGCCGCCGGACTTCTGAGCGATGTCGAGAATGCCCTTAGTCTGAAGCGGTAGCGAATAGGCGTCGATCACGCCAACTTTTTTGCCCGATTTGGCCAGTTCGTCGGCGGCCTTGAGACATTCGTGAACCATGTACCCGGCGGTGACGAAGACAACGTCTTTGCCTTCGCGAAGGACCTTGTATCCGCCGACTTCAAACGTGTCTTCGGGCTTATAAAGTGTCTTGGTATCGGCACGCAGGGCCCGCTGATAGCAGGCGCCATCGAGATTGGCCATTAACTCGGTGATCTTGTAGCAGCTCACCGCGTCGGCCGGGAAGAAGTAGCTGACCGCGGGACGGCCATTGAAATTCTTGGTGTGGCAGAAGCTTCGGAAAAAGGCCACGTCCGGCAGAGACATCTGGCTCGGTCCATCGGCGGCGAGCGTGACGCCGGCATGCGTGCCGGTGATCTTCAGATTCGCTCCGCCAATAATCGCCATCTCCACCTGGTCATAAGCACGGGCGACGAACTTGGCGAAGGTCGAGCAGAAGGGAATCTTTCCAGCCGCGGAAGCGCCGGCCGCCACGCTGATCATGTTCTGCTCGGCGATTTTGCATTCGAGATATTGAGCCGGGTATTTCTTGGCAAACCACTCGGCATGCGTCGAGTTCTTCACATCGGCATCAAGACCGATGACGCGCTTGTCAGCTGCGCCCAGCGCCACGAGTGCTGCGCCATAAGCCTTGCGCGGCGCGATGGGCTTGCCTGCTGAAAGATCCTTATCGAGACCAACCGCGGCCAATCCGTCCTGATAACTGGCGATCTTGATCGCCTTTTTCTCGATGGGCTTAGCCGCTTCTTTCGGGGCGGTAATCTTCAGTTCGCCGTTGAGCTTATAATCCGCCACGCCCAGATCGCGAGCCGTCGTATCAAGCTGCCCGAGCACATCTTTGAGCTTGTCGGATTTGACCGGCGTGCCATGCTTGCCCATCCCTTGCTCGGCGGCGGCGCCCCAACCTTTGACGGTCCGCGCGACGATCGCCAGAGGGCGGTTGCCGTTCTTGATGACGTTCAATTCGGAAAAGGCGTTGCTCAAATCGCGCGGGTCGTGGCCATCGACAACCCGCACAATGAACCCGAACGCGCGGAGCTTCTCGGCCAATCCCTGATAGCTCTGCTGCGGGCTCACCCAGTCGCTCTGGGCCAGCTCGTTGCAGTTGAAGATTGCGACGACATTGGTCAGGGCATGGTCGGCGACGAAATCGGCCGCTTCCCAGATCTGCCCCTCGCGCGATTCTCCGTCGCCGATGATGCAATATATATTGCGATCGATGTTGTCCATTCGCGCCGCGGCTCCGAGGCCGGCGGCCACACTCAGCCCCTGCCCCAGGGAACCGGTTGCCGCGTCGGCAAAGGGGAAGCCGACCTGCGGATGCGGGTGTCCATCGATAGGCGAATTGATCGCGCGAAGCGTCATCGCATCTTCGCGGGTCATCGGACGGGCGTCGGCTTTGCTCTTGCCGATCATCCCGCCCAAGTCGGCGTAAGCCGCGTAAATAATCGGAACGGCATGCCCTTCGGACAGCACGAGCCGATCGGCATTGGGATTCCAGGGATCTTTGGGATCCCAGCGCATCTGCTGGTACATCAGCACCGTCACGATGTGCGCCAGCGATAGCGCGGTTGAAGGATGGCCGCTGCCTGCCGAGGTGGTCATTTCCACCGATAACTTGCCGATGTCCAATGCCTTACGATTAACCGCCGCTTCAAAGCTCATGACGACTCCACAGTTTCCAATTCAAAGCAAAAGATTTCTCGCATCGGTACGCGGAAGTCCCAATTCAGGCGCGGAGAATACAGCAGCATGAGGGGCTTGGCAATTCGGTCTGCTTTGGATTGCCTTGGTGAGCCGCGACGCGAAGCGGAGCGCTTTGTCTCTTGGCGCATCGGAAATCGCTCCGCTCCGCGTCGCGGCTAACTAACCGGGAGGATCAATGGGATTTTCTTTGTTGAGTGTCTCTGTCATCCGTGCTTCGCACTCTGTCGACGGTGCTGATGCAGCGCGCCCAGCCCAAACGGAAAATCGATCTTTGGCGGAAACCCCGCGGCGGCCTCAGTCGATCGCTCGTGAACCGTCCGGACGGCCGCACGCAAATCTTCCGCACAACGATCCGTCCGACCCGCGGCAATCGCCAGCAGGCCCGACAATCGCAGGATCTCCTGCAAATGCGCAAACGACAGCCGCTCCGATTCACGCACCATCATCTCGATCATCTCCCGGTCGAACTCCGGCAGATGGGCCGCGAAAAAGACGCGGCGCTGCGCAACATCCGGCACCGGTATCTCAATGACCGCATCAAATCTGCCGGGCCGGTTGTTGATGGCGGGATCGAGTTTCTCGGGATTGTTGGTCGTCGCAACCATGAGCAGCCCCGCTCCGCCTCGCGGCTCCACTCCATCCAGCAGGTTCAAAAACGTCGAGACGTTCACGCGATGCAGCAACCAATCGAGGTCCTCAATCACCAGCACGGCCGGCGCCGATTCCGACCATTGATCGATCACATCCTGCAGATCGTCGTTATCGAACTTGGCCGACGGGCGCAGGAGGAAGGCGGCAGCGCTCGACAGAGCCGCACCGATGAACCGGATCAAGGTCGTCTTGCCGTTGCCCGGCGGCCCATGCAACAGCACGCCGCGACGGTATGGCACGCGCAGGCGGCGGTACATCGCGCCGACTTCGGCGGCAAAGAACTGAATCACTTCACTGTCGATCCGTGCGCGAATTTCATCAGATAGAATCAATTCGGCCGCCTCGACCGGCGCGCGGCTCATTTTTCGATCGTAGCTGCTGCCGACCAGTTGCCAGATCGGCTTGTCCTGCTTGTGGCGTACTTCCAGCACGCGCTTGCGCAGCCGCTCGTAATGGGCGGCCGAGGGCGCGGCACTGAGGATTAGCGAGCGAACCTCTCCGCGATCGCACCAAAGCCAGCGCGCAATGAACACCTCGTGGCCAGCCAGGTGGAGCAGGCCATGCTCACACAGCTTCGCGTGAGAATCGCTGAACGTGAGCGTGCAGAGCGCCTCGCCGGTGGGTAAGCCTGCCGGCAGCGGCTCCCATCGCGCCGTCTCGCCAAGCGCGGCCAGATGGTCATCGACATCGTGAAGGTCGAAGTAAACGCAATGGAAGATGCGGTATGCGCCGCATCCGCGCGCGGAAATCGCTGCGCGCAGAATGGCCACCGCGCGTTCGGTAAAAACCAGCGATGCCGGCAGGGATGTGGTCAGCACGGTCTTGATATCACGGCGAGCTTCGTCCCCATCACCGCCTGCGCCGATCATTTCCAGGATCGGCCGATCCTCGAGAAGAGATTGTGAAGTTTCATACGACATGAGAACACCTACTGCTTCAATTTCATGATCGCGATTGCGACGTCCACGACGAGGTAAAGACCGATGTGTCATTCCTCAGCAGCGCTGCGATAAGCGCGCGGTTAAACAAAATGGTTTCACACGTGACGGAGAGCACGAAATCGCCCGCTCGGCACGCACCTGTTTTGGGTTGTAAAGAGCGATCTGACGCCGAGAAACTCAGCGCCGGTAACTTGAGCGGCCACTTGTTATGGTCCGCTGGCAAGAGGATGAATTGGTCTTAATAAGAAGCATATTTCACCTGTCGCGGCGGATCATACTGAGCGACTTGCGCCAAAGTCAAAACAAAAACTTGATGATGTGTGAAGCACGTTTTGGAGGGCGTCGCTCCTGGGACGCCGCGAGCGGATCAAAAATGAAAGAGCCGCGCACGGAGTAAGCGGATTGGCGCAGCAACGTGCTAATCCGCTTACTTCGGGTGAGTGGCGCGGGGGAGTTTCGCCCCCGCGCTCTCGTAGAACCGGACGTGAGCCTCTCGGTTCATCCGGCTCCCATCATTCC
>JANWHF010000138.1 GCA_025450555.1 Tepidisphaeraceae bacterium
CCTTGAGAATCATATAGGTCCGCATGCACCCCCTGGCGAACGCCTTCACATCCTCGTAATCGCTCTGGCGAAATGCATGGGCATCAAAGTGTCGAGGGCCGTTATATTTGTAATCTTCCAGCAGTTTCACCAGGAAAAACGCATGCTTCAGGTTGACCGATCCAAAGCGGAAATCCTGATCGAATCGGCCAAATTCCTGATCGTTCAGATCGATGTGGAACAGCTTGTTCTGCTCCAATGCCGCGGCTACCTGGTGAACGAAATTGAGGCCGGCCATGTGCTCATGGGCAACTTCAGGATTTACGCCGCACATGTCCGGATGATCGAGCGTGGGAATGAACGCCAGGTACGAGCCAGTCACCGCAAAGTAGATATGCCCGCGCGGCTCATTGGGCTTGGCCTCGAACGCGAATTTGTAGCCGTAGTTCTGCGAGATCGAATACTCGCACAGGAAGTTGATCGCCTCGCGGAAGCGCTTCACGGCTTCGACCGGGTCCTTCGTCGCATCGCTCTCGACACCTTCCCGGCCGCCCCAGAAAACGTAAATCTTTGCGCCAAACTCCGCGCCCAGGTCCATCGCCCGCATCGTCTTCTGGATCGCATAAGCGCGGACCTTCGCATCGTTGCTGGTGAATGCGCCGTCTTTGAAAGCCGGATCGGAAAAGAGATTGGTCGTGGCCATGGGAACGACCAGGCCGTTGTCCTTCAGCGCGGCTTTGAAATCCTTCACGATCTGCTGCCGCTCGGCGGTGCTTGCATCGATGGGCACGAGGTCGTTGTCGTGAAAGTTGACGCCATATGCGCCGGCTTCGCCCAGGAGCTGACAGATCTGCGGCGGCGTGATGCGCTCGCGGACCGCCTCACCAAATGGATCGCGGCCAATGTTGCCGACGGTCCACAGGCCAAAGGTAAACTTCAATTTCGGATCGGGATCGTAGCTGGCCACTCTCTTCTCCTTCACTAAGTTAGGCGGGGAAGTGTCCTCGAATTTTGGGGGCTTCGCAAGCGAGAGGCACGTCTGGACGCTACGGCTTCCATCCGCTCCAATTCCAGCATGTCGGCGAGCCGATGGGTGGATGTCCAGATTGACCTTGAGCGCGTGCGCGCGAATGCGGCAGAGATCCGCGCGCAGGTGAAGGTGCCGGCTTGGGCGGTGGTGAAGGCGGATGCGTACGGGCTGGGCATTGATGCGATTCTGCCGGTACTGAGCGATCTGGTTGACGGCTGGTGTGTCTTTACCCTCGATGAAGCGGAAGCGGCTCGCATCTGGGAGCGGACGGGCAGGCCCTCGCTGGCGCTGTCGTTGGCAGCCAATGAAAATGCTTCACGATATCTGGCCGCGCACGTTCGGCCGGCGGTGTGGGATGTGCAGCGAGCGAAGGCATTGCGCGAGGCGAAGCCGGTCCTGTCGGTTGATACCGGCATGCAGCGGTTCGCGTGCCCGGTCGAACAGATCGACGCGGTTCTGCAGGCGGGAAAGTGCGACGAGGCATTCACCCATGCCACAAGTCTGGCTGGCGTCAATCGACTAAAGGAGTTGGTCAGCTCGCGCGGATTGCGGCTGCATGCGGCGGGCAGCTCGATGCTCCATGAGCCCCAGGCGCGGCTGGACGCGGTTCGGCCGGGGCTGGCACTTTACCGTGGAGCGGTACGCGTCAGCACGCCGTTGATTGAAACGCACGAGACGCTCGGGCCGGCGGGATATACGGGATTCAGCGCATCGCGGCATGGCGTCATCATCGCCGGCTATTCCAATGGCATTCGTCCCGGCCCCTGCATCATCAATGCCCGACGATCGCGCGTCATTGAAGTGGGCATGCAGTCGGCCTTCGTCGAACTCGCGCCCAACGATCGTGTGGGAGATCGCGTAGTGCTATTAGGCGAGGGTTTGAGCGAAGCCGATGTGGCGGCGGCATGGAAGACCAGCCCGCAGGAAGTCCTCTGCCGTTTGTGCGGCGCGGGCAACAGGAGTTATATGGGCTCCTGATCGATCTGCGCTCTATCGGGCGACAAGGGCGCTTCGAATTGTGAAATCGTGGGTTCGATTGCGGTCTACGTTTAATGGCAGAATCCAGATCGACGGAACAATCTTCAACTGATGGCTCGGCTGCGCACGGGTTATCCACCGCGCAGCTCAAAACGGTATTGCAGGTCTCGCGCGCATTGAGCGTGACGACCGATTTGGACGCCCTGCTGCATCGCATTGCCGAGGCGACCACTGCGCTGCTGAGCTGCGAGCGGGCGAGCATTTTTCTGTACGATGCCAGGAGCAATCAGCTCTGGTCGAAGGTCGCGCTGCAATCTAAAGAGATTCGGCTCTCGCTCGACCAGGGCGTGGCCGGCCATTGCTTTCGGCACAATGTGCCGGTGCATGTGCCTGATGCATATGCAGACCCGCGCTTCGCGAAAGAATTTGACCGTCAGACTGGCTTTCGCACGCGCGATCTCCTGGCGTCGCCGATGGTGGATTGGGACGATCGGCCGGTGGGCGTGCTGCAGGCTTTGAACAAAGCCGCCGGCGGCTTTACCGACGATGATTGCGCGCTCCTTCGGCTGCTGGCCGACCAGGCGGGCGTGGCCGTGCAGCGGTGGCATCTGCAGCAGTCGGCCATTCAAAGCACGAGCCTTCGCCACGAAATGCGGCTGGCCCGGCGCGTGCAGGAATCGGTGATTCCGCGCACTCCGCCGCAAGTTCCCGGACTCGTTGCCGCAGGCTGGATGCAAACCGCCTCCATCAACGGCGGCGACTGCTACGATCTCTGGCAGCTTCCATCCGGTGATCTTGCTGTGCTCGTGGCCGACGCCTCGGGTCATGGTCTGCCGGCGGCGCTGGTGATCGCACAGGTGCGAGCCCTCGTTCGTACGCTTTGTGAGACTGAACTCGAACCGGCCGCAGTTCTCAATCGCGTCAATCGCCGGCTCAATGAAGACTTCCGCCACGTGCGGTTCGTGACCGCGTTTCTGGCGTTCATCTCTTCCAATGGCATCGTGCGATGGTGCAGCGCCGGGCAGGGGCCAATCCTCTTGCGACATGGAGATAACGTCCGATCGATCAACGCGAACCTGCCGCCGCTGGGTATTGTGGATGCGATTTCGACTGAATCGGCACCAGCCATCCAACTGGGCGAGCGAGGGTTCCTTATCATTCCCAGCGATGGCATCGTGGAGGCATTCAATGCCGACGAGGAGCAATTCGGCGAGCAGGGCCTTGTCGCTGCATTAAATGGATCACCATTCATCGAACCGGCGACGGCCATCGAGCGGGTCATCTCCGCCGTGAAGCAATGGGATCGCCGGGATGATCCGGCTGACGATCAGACGCTGGTGATCGTTCAGAAAGTTGGCGCTGTCGAACCCGCAGGCAATTCAATAGGATAGCCTCCATGCGTGCCCTGCTGATACTGCTGGCAATCGTGGTCGCGACGGGTGGCTTGGTGGCCGGTACCATCGCCATCGGTTGGAGTCGGCTGCATCGGCAGGCGTTGACGGCGCCGGCGGCAACTTCTGATCCGCACGCTCGTCAACTGCCGCAACTCCACACGTTGACCGATTCGCCATCGAGATCCACAGCAGTGCCGGCAACAGCTCCCGCGACCCAGCCGACGGTTCAGCAAAATTCGGCTCCTCCGCAGGCACCGAGCCAGCCGACGGATGGCACGATCCTGCTCACGCCCGCGACCGCTCGGATTCATGGCTACAAAATCCGCCGCGCGGGTCGCACGGAACCGATCATCACCGGCTGGAGCGATTCGCAGGAATATGTTGAATGGCCCGGCGCTTGCCGCAAGGCCGGCAGGTATGAAGTGCAAGTCACCTATTCCTGCGCGCCGCATGCGGGTGGCGAATTCGCGATTCACGCTGGTTCGTCCATCGCCCGTGCCAAGACCGAAAACACCGGCGACTGGCAGAGCTTCACCACCGTCAAGCTCGGCACGCTCGAGGTCGTCAACGACAACACCACCCTCTCCCTCCGCCCCACCGGCGAGATCCGCCATGCATTGATGAACCTGAAATCGGTCCGGCTGATTCCCGCTTCGGCTGCTGCCGCTAATGTGCCGAAATGATGGCGCGCATCTCATGGGTCGCCCCGGCGGGCAGCGAGATCTTGTTCTTCCCGACGTTGGCCGTTTCCACGCAGACCATCCCCGGCCATTCCTCGTCGCCGAAGTCCGCCATCGCTTTGGCCTTGGCGATCCACGGATTCCACAGCACTGTCGATTGCGAATCGATTTTACGAACGCGAAGTTCGCGATCGAGCACCGGGTCCTGGACGCAAACCACATCGGCCGTGTCGAGATAAACGCGATCGGTTTCGCCCTCGATCGCGATTGGGCCGGCCCCCTGCGTCTTGATCTGGAATTGATCGACCTTGTCGATGTATTGGTGCCCAGCTAATCCTTCGATGCGCGACTGCCGAACGTCGCTCACGGCCAGATACGTGTGAAAGGCTTCCTCGAAACTGAACGCTTTCGACGACAGATTCTTCACCGAAAGCGTCAGCGATAATTCCTTGCCGATGCGCACCGTATATTGCAATTGGAAAGAATGCGGCCAAACCTTGGACATCGGCTGGCGGGAGGCCAGCTCGAACGTCGCGGAGACATCGCCGGCGCTGGTTTTGGAGACATTGATGACCTCCCAATTCTTCACCCGCGCAAAGCCATGCATGGGCGCGGAAGGATCGTCGGTATTGGGCCCAAACCACGGGAAAATCAGCGGAATTCCGCCGCGAATCGGCTTATCTGCTTCGAACAGACTCTTCTGGCTGAGGAACAACACCGGCTTTCTGCCGCTCGGCTGAAAGTGGGTGACGTGGGCGCCATGAAGATAAATCTCCGCCTGCCCTTCGGTGGCGGAGATGACCAGCTTGGTTAATCCGCCCGCGCCGGCTTCGAGGGTCGCGACGCCCGGAATCTCCCATCGCGCTTGCCTGGAAGTGATTTCCATTGATCCTCATACGCCCAGGGCGATTGCATTTGCAAGCTCGTAGCACAGCCTTCCAGGCTGTGAATTTAAAATCACAGGTGGAAGCCTGTGCTACGCGCCCTTCGCTTGCGGCTCCTTCGTTTCGGTCCCGGTCAACTCGATGAACACATCTTCCAGCGATGGCCGGTGAATGTGAAGATCGAGCAACTCGATGCCCTGCGATTCCAGCAATCGAAACAGCTCGGTCACGGTCTGGCTGATCTGCGC
>JANWHF010000139.1 GCA_025450555.1 Tepidisphaeraceae bacterium
GCCGGCGCGCTTTCTGCCCGCCTTGATCTGATCGATGGCGGCATCGATGCGCGATTTGAATTCGCCGATGTCCATGAAGGCATCGATATCAAACAGGCAGAAAAAGTGACCGACATCCTGTTTGCGATCGAGGTTCTTATACATCGATCCGATCGATGAACCGACCGCCGCTCCGGAAAGAACGCCAGACAAAACCTCGACCATCATCGCAAGCGCGTAGCCCTTATGCCCGGCCATCGTCAGCACAGTCCCGGCTAACGCTTTTGCCGCATCCGTCGTCGGATTTCCTTCTGGGTCGAGCGCCCAGCCAGCTGGAATGCTCTGCCCCTTCTTCTGGGCAGCGATGATGTTGCCGCGGGCCACGAGTGACGTGGCCAGATCGATCTTCACATGAAAGCCTTTGCCGGTCGGAAAGGACATGCCGATCGGATTGGTGCCGAAAAAGGCGTCGCAGCCACCCTCGGGTGACATCGCGGGCTCACAATTGGTGGTGGCCAGGAGAATCATGTTGCGATCGGCCGCGCGGTTGCAGTAATAGGAAAGGGCGCCAAAGTGCTGCGAATTTCGAACTGTCGCCGTGGCCACGCCGCAATCGCGTGCCATCGGAAAAAGCAGATCGAGCACCTTTACAGCCTGGACTTGCCCCAGGCCGTTGCCCGCATCGACCGCCAGCGTGCCCGCCCGTTGGCGCTCGATATTCAGCCTGGCTTTCGGATCGATCAATCCCTTTTGAATTCGCTTGACATAAATCCCAAGTCGGGAAGCGCCATGCGTGGACGTGCCGCTCAGATCCGCGGCCACGAGCGAATCGGCGAGGGTTGCCGCATCCGCAGGCAACACACCCGCCGCGCTCGCGATCGCCTGAACAAGTTTCCGAACGGATTCCGGTTGGTGACGAGCCATCTTATGCACTTCGATAAAGCTTGGTCATGACAAATTCGCGGTGTCCCAGCGCCTCGGCGGCGGTGAGCCGGCCGTTGGCGGTGCGGACGATCAAGTCCAGCAGGGCGTCGCCCGCCTGGTCGAGCGTCTGCTCGCCGCGGAGAATCGCCGACACGTCCAGGTCAATGTGCTCGGCCATCGTGGCGCAAGTCTTTGGATTCCCACTGAGCTTGATCACGGGTTCAATCGGATTGCCAATGACGTTGCCCTGACCCGTTGGGAAAAGGTGAATCACCGCGCCAGAAGCCGCCCAGAGTGTCACCGCTTCGGCAGCCGCGGACGACGTATCCATGAAATAAAGCCCCGGCCCGCGAGCGGGCGCCTCGGCCGGCTTGAGTGCATCGATAAACTTGGTCTTCTTGCCGAGCTTTTCGACGTTGCCCAGCGCTTTCTCTTCAATCGTCGTCAGTCCGCCGGCGATGTTGCCCTTGGTCGGCTGCGATTCGGAGAGATCGCTGGTCTTCTGGTCGAAGACCAGCTTCGTGTAATCATCAAACATCGCGGTGAATTTGGCTTCGACCTCTTTGTCAGCGGCCTTGCTCTTGACGATGTGCTCGGCGCCGGTCAATTCGGAGGTTTCGCCGAAGCTGGCCATTCCGCCCGCGGCGCAATGCTTGTCGATCACGTTGCCCACGGTAGGGCAGCTTGAAAGTCCGGTGGTGGTATCCGATTCGCCGCACTTCACAGAGATGTACAGTTCACTGAGCTTGCATTCGGTTCGCGGAAGCTCCGACGCCCACTGGACAAATTCCTTGGCCTTGTAGGAAGCCTCCGAAGCGGTGCGAATGTCGCCCTTGCCTTCGATGGAGAATCCAGCGACTGGCTTCCCGGTCTTGGCGATGCCCTCGACGATGCGCTGCGTCCAGCCCGGCTCGATGCCGATGACGACCACCGCCGCCACGTTGGGATTGGAACCGGTGCCGATCATTGTTCGAAAAAACAGCTCGAGATCTTCGCCGAATTGCAGGCGCCCGTAAGCGTGCGGCAACGCAAGTGTTCCCTTGATGCTGCCGGCCACCATCTCGGCGCAGTTATTGGAGATGTCATCGACGGGAAGAATGATCACGTGATTGCGGACGCCAACTCGGCCATTTTCACGCCGGTAGGCTAGAACAGTGCGGTCTTTGGATGCCATGGCTCAGGCCCACCTCTTGGTTTTCAGATTGTGAATGTGAACGTGCTCGCCGGCCTTGATAGGTTTCACCACTTTGCCGATGTCGCAGCCGTATTTGATGATCGTGTCGCCGACCTGGAAATCGCGAAGGGCGATCTTGTGCCCCAGCGGAATATCCATCAGCGACTTGGCCGATAGCTTGCCGTTGGAAGACAGGTCGCGCCCTTCGAGCGCCTGCCCGGCTTTAACGTCAACGACGGCCACGCCCACCGTGTCCTGCTTATCGTGAACGAGAAACTGAATCAAGGTAATCTCCTTTCCAACGTCACAATCCAATCGCAGCAAAAGATCAGGAGCCCATGCCAATCGATACATGCTTGGTTTCAAGAAATTCTTCAAGCCCTTCGATGCCCAATTCGCGCCCCCAGCCGCTCTGCTTGACGCCGCCAAATGGGGCGACACTTGTGGTCGGCACGCCATCGTTGATGCCGATCGTACCCGCGTCGAGGCTTTCCATCAGGCGGAACGTGCGATCGAGATCGCGCGTGAAGGCATAGGCGGATAAACCGTACACCGACGCGTTGGCCTGGGCAATCGCGTCGGCCTCATCTTCAAAGCGGACCAGCGGGGCGATGGGAGCAAAGGTTTCCTCGTGCATGCAGGCGGATTCGCCATGCAAGTTGGCAATTACCGTCGGCTCAAGGAAAAAGCCTTTGCCTTCGATGCGCTTCCCGCCGCAAAGAACTTTTCCGCCACGCCGAACGGCATCTTCAATTTGCGCCAGCGCGCCTTTCAATCCAGATTCATTCACCAGCGGCCCAATATCGACGCCCGCCTCAAGCCCATTTCCGACTTTCATCGCCTTTACGCGCGCTACAAAGGCCGAGACGAATCGGTCGTAAATTCCGCTCTGAACATAAATGCGATTAGCGGCAATGCAGGATTGGCCCGTGTTGCGGAACTTGGCAATCATCGTCCCTTCGACGGCTTTCTCGAAGTCGGCATCATCGAAGACCAGCAGCGGGGCATGCCCGCCCAGTTCGAGACTCAGCGGCTTCACCTGCGCCGCCGCCCCGGCGATCAGCTTCTTACCGACTTCCGTCGAGCCCGTGAAGGTGATCTTCCGGCATAGCGGATCGCTCAGCATCTGGTTGGCGATCATTTCGGCTGAGCCGAGAATGACCTGGAAAACGCCTGCCGGTACTTTGGCCGCGTCGAAGCATTCGGCAAGAATGATCGATGAAAGCGGCGTCTGACTTGCGGGCTTGAGCACGGTCGTGCAACCGGCCGCAAGGGCCGGTGCGATCTTTCGCACGCCCAGCAAGATCGGAAAATTCCACGGCGCGATCGCCCCGACTACGCCAAGCGGCGTCTTCACCACGAGGTTCCGTTTGCCCGGAGTCTGATGCGGAATGATCCGCCCGTAAGCGCGGCGGCCTTCTTCCGCGAACCAGCGCAGATGATCGATGCTTAGCGCCACTTCGCCCTTGCTTTGAGCAAGCGGCTTCCCATTTTCCATCGTCACGATCTTCGCGGTTTCATCGGCGCGGCGGGAAAGCTGGTCGGCCACCGCCAGCAGATAATCGGCCCGAGCCTTGGCAGTCAGTTGTCGCCAGGCAGGGAACGCTGCATGCGCATCGGCCAGGGCCTGACGGACTTTTGGAGCATCAATCGTCGCGACGCGAGCAAATCCTTCGCCGGTGGCGGGGTTGATGACGGTGACTGCGTCGGAACTGCTGACGAATTTGCCGTTGAGATAAAGATTTTTTGTTTCCATGTTCGCCTCCACGTACGAATCGGGCAGGGCGTATCACTCCAGCACAGTTTTGTACCAGGCCAGCGTTTCGCGCAGGCCGTGCTGGAAGCCAACGATTGGCTCATACCCGATCAATTTTTTGGCGCGATCGAGATCGGCAAATGAGTGCTTCAAATCACCGGTGCGCTCGGGTTTATAAACCGGCGTCAATTCCGGCTGGCCCAGATCGCCGGCGACTTGTCGCGCCAATTCGTTCACCGAAATCTGCGTGCCGCAACCGACGTTGATTATTTCGCCACCAATCGGGCGCGGGCAGCGCGCCGCCAGGAGATTGGCATGGACGGCGTTGTGCACGAACGTGAAATCGCGCGACTGCTCGCCATCGCCGAAAATAACGGGCGGCGTCTGGCCGATCACGGCCTTGGCGAACGCGGCAATCACCGCCGCATAGGCACTGTTGGCATTCTGCCGGGGACCAAAGATATTGAAGTACCGTAGCGGCGCCGTATCAAGTCCGAAGCTCGAACTATAAGCGCGCATCAGCGATTCGCCGGCAACCTTCGTTGCCGCGTAGGGACTGCGCGGCAGGCTGGGCATGGTTTCGACCCAGGGAACAGGATTGTCGCCATATCCACTGGAACTTGCGGCAAACATGACGCGGTTCACGCCTGCCTCGCGCGCGGCCTCCAGCACATTGAGCGTGCCGGTCGCGTTCACTTCATTATAGAGTCGTGGCTGTTCCACGCTGCGCGGGACTGACCCAAGTGCGGCTTGATGAAAGACATATTTGCAGCCGCGCGTGCAGCGCGAAAGCAGATCGCGATCGAGAATAGACCCCTCGACAAATTCAACCGATGAAAAGCCGACAAGGTTGTTGCGATCGCCGCCGCTGAGGTCATCGAGGACGACAACCATTGATCCGAGCTTCGAGAGCACCTCGGCCAGATGGGATCCGATGAATCCCGCGCCGCCGGTAACCAGCACGCGCAGGCCGGAAAATGACTGCCCATGCAATTTCGTCCAATCGGTCGGGTTTTTTTCTTGCCCGTTCATGCGTTCCCGTTCAAAGTGCCGCGAACAAGAGTATCGTGTAACATTTTCGGAACAAGCCGATCAGGAGGGACATGGACCGGCCATTGCGCTGGGGGATTTTTGGGACTGGCAACATCGCCCGGCAATTCGCCGAGGGCATGCCGACTGCGCGGCATGGCATCGTCACGGCAGTGGGATCAAGGAATGGCGCAACCGCTCTCGCTTTTGCGACCATTTACAAGATACCGGAAGCGCTGGGATCCTATGGGGAGCTGATTCGGTCACCGAACGTCGACGCGATTTATGTTTCACTTCCCAATTCGATGCATGCCGAGTGGACAATCGCGGCGCTGCGCGCGGGTAAGCACGTGCTGTGTGAAAAACCAATTGCACGAGACGCCGGCGAAGCCAAGATGATGTTTGACGAAGCCCGGCGGGCGGGGCGCCTACTGATGGAAGCGTTCATGTACCGCTGCCATCCGCAAACGCGCGCCGTCGTTGATGCGGTTCGAAGTGGAGCGATTGGCAAGCTTCGCCTCATCCGCACCAGCTTCTGCTACCGAACTCGCGTGATTGATGGGAATATCCGATTTTCGCGCGAGCTTGCCGGCGGGGCCATGATGGACATCGGCTGCTATTGCGTGAATTTTTCGAGACTGATTGCAGGCACGGAGCCAACGCGCATTCATGCCATCGGGAAATTGCACGAAAAGAAAGTGGATGTTTCGGCGTCAGCTGTGATGGATTTTCC
>JANWHF010000140.1 GCA_025450555.1 Tepidisphaeraceae bacterium
AGAAACGAAAAAACCTCTTCTGCGATAAGAAGAGGCTGTTGCTGGCATGGCGAGCATCTTCTTATCTTCCCCACCACCGGCAAACGTCGCCAGCAGCAGGAGGGAATTAGCACCAAACGCGATCTTCCAAAACGGCAAAGACCTCGCCGGTTGCTGTGGCTTCGCAGGGCCCAACCCTCAGCCACTCTCGATAAGAACCCTATTCAATTATGGTCAAAATTGTAGAGGGATTGCGACGGGTGTCAATAGCTTTTGCGACGTCGACTCATCACGTTGCTCCGCGCAACGCCTGCTCTTGTTCCAATCCTCAACTGGTGTAAAGAAGGTAGACGCTTCCATTCTTCGTGTTAATTGTATCGCTGCTGGCGCCGCCAACGTAGATGAACACGGGTGTTTGCGACGCGTTGGCGGTGATGGAATCATTTCCGCCGTTATCGACGTAGGCGATTTCTGTAGCGCTGCCAAAATTGAGAACCTGCGAATTTACAATGATGTACGAATCGGTAATCGTGACGGTGTCATTGCCGGTAGTTCCATAAACGGTCAGCACGTTGACGGCGGCGGACGTTGCCGCTGCCATAATCGTCTCTGTATTTACAGTCACGGGAGCGTGTCTTTTCGACCTTGATACCCAAGCTGTTTCATTCCCGCCGCTCCGAACGACTTGAAAAGCAACGTGGCTGAAAAGCCGTCGCGATTCGAGGGATTCAATACGTGGATGGACCTTCGCAAGAGCAGTCTTTGCCGCGCGCGGGGAACCAGCATATCGAAATGTTGAAAAACGAAACATTGTCAAACTCCTCCTGCTTTTCGGTCTCGCAAGCCTCGACGCAGCAGAACTCCGCCGAGCCCCAGAACCATGATTGCCACGGATGCAGGCTCGGGCGACTGGACATTATGGACGGCGAGGTTGACTGTGGCCCCCGAGGGAACCGAAGGATCCTCAAATTGGACGTTCATCGGACCTAGATCACCCACTAGAAACGCCGAATAGGCCAGATCAGTGTGCGCGACGCCGCCACCGGGAAGAATCAAGGCGGCGCCAAACTGGTCGGCCGAATTTGCTGCTCCGTTCATCTGCACCGTGAACTGCAAAGGGCCCGGGCTGAAATCGACGAGCGGCTGTGCATCGTAATACTGCGTATTGATGGTGATCCCGCTCGCGAGGCTTCCGTTGACTGAATGGCGGGATGGATCGAGTGATATATTGTTCCCCACGAAATTGCTGAGCATGACAGAGTCGGGAAGTGTCGCCTGGCTGAAATTGTTAGCAGGTGTAGATGTGACGAACAGGCTGAGCTGGAGCGGCCCCGTGAATCCAGTTGTGTCCATGTTCACTTGAAGCAGTGCTGATCCGCGGGAAAAGTCAAAGAACATAAGCACTGCAAACGACAACAACACAGCACGACGCATGGCTTCTCCGTAAGGGCCTCCTCCAGCCAAAGCTGCCCCTACGCGAACTTCATGCCACCCACCTGCGCGTCGCCTGGCTTGCGATGCACAGTAGGACTGGCTGCAGCTCTAGGCAATCAGAAAAATCGAAACTACGTTGACAAACGGATTGCTTATCGATGGAAAGAAATGGCCCGGTAGCGCAACTTCAGGCCCCGCATCGCGCCGATGAAAAACTGGTGTGCGCCAGCCCGCGACCTGACGGGTGATCTCATGAAGCAAAATTCTTAAATGGCGTCTCGCTCGGCTGTTTATGCGACGCGGCGGGTGGGCCTGACCGGCGTCGTGACTGACGTTCTGCCATTGGAAATATGAAGTGATGAAGGCAAGCGCGACTGGAAGGAAACGACGGCTAGAGACTCGTTTTCAGTTTCGCGAACCGCTCCAAGCAGGGACAAAATCAGGACGACGCTCGCCAGCCAGGAGAATCCAAGGATCAGCCAGAGCATTGAGCCTCCAAATCAAATCTGCCTTAAGATTTATCGGAAATCTGTGATGGCAGCTTCACTCACATCCGCTCAATCATATCGACCATTTTTGTTACGCTCTGAACCGCAAGAATTTGATTCAATAGGAGTTATATGCAATAGTAAAACAAGGTGGAAAGTTGGGTTGTTTGTTTTATGGACCAACCAGCCGATAGCGATCCAAACGAACTGGCGTTTCAGGAAGAACTCCGTTTGATCAATGAGGCCCCTGCTGCGCACCCCGCAGTCCCGCCGGAACTTGCTTCGATGGAGCTATTCAAATCTCCGGTTGGCAGGGGCGAACTGGACCGGCTGTGCGATTCTCGTATTGAACGCTGGTATATGCGGGACTTGGAGCGATTGCGGCTGTGCGCCAAGGCAATTCGGCAACTGATCGACACCGGAAAGATATGACGGAACGTCTCGATTTCGCACGCACACGGCCGACTCGCCCAGAATGTTCGGCAGCCCGGCCCAGGATTTTGTATGCGATAAAATCCGGTATCTAAAACAGTAACAAATCAGTGCGAGAAGACCTAGGCGCTTGGGTTTGGTTCCGGTACAGCGATTGCCCCATGATCGCCGATGATCGGTTACATGCTTCACCGGCTGCCCGCGGGTCACCGTCCAGTCGATCGGCAAACGGACGTGGGCCCGGATCATCCATTTCCGTTAGGATTTCCGAACGCTTTCCAACCGACTCGCTGCCGCTTGGCGCTGCGTGGGCATCGGCTGACGTGGCTTGCTGTCGCACCCTTCCATTTACTGGCGATGCTGCTTCACCTGATCTGGGTTTGCCTCTGGCTCCCTGATTTGGAGCCCGACGCGGAGGCCGACGACTTGGCCTGGGAATCAGCCGCGGTAAGCGCCTCGCAATTCAATCCCAAGCGCGCCGATCATCTGTTGGCAAGCTCCAAGCCTTCAGTGAATTAGCTCTGCATCGGGCTGGGCTTGATCAGATGGGATCGAGCTGAGCGCCGCTCACTTCCATGCTGATGGCCTGCCCCAGCATATCGATTTTTAGAATCAGCCGATCGATACTAAGCCGATCTTCGATGAATCCCTGTAAGCCGCGCAGTGGCCCAGTCCGCACTTCGACACGCATGCCCTTGGCCAGATAAGGAAAGGGATCGATCGGCACCTTGTGTTGCAGCGCAAGGTGGAGATTGGCCAATTCCCATTCGAGCTTGGACTGATCCTTGACTTCGATAATGCGCGCCACCCGTTTAGTGCGGTTTGCGAGATAAGTGTCTTCGACCGTCCCGCGAAGAAACAGATAGCCGGAAAAAAGGGGCAGCTCGACCTTCGCTTTGCGATTTCCGTAACGACGGGCGAAGACGCCTACAGGCAGGAAATGACCAACCTTTGCCCGCGTCAGATCCTCGGCCAGCGCCTTTTCCTGCCGGCTCCTGGTGTGGAGGACAAACCATTTGCCTGAAGCCGGAAGATTGCTCATGGTTGACGAAGAGTCGTCGATTTCTGCGGCTTCGCTCTTCTCATCCTCAACCATTTGGAAAGCTCCAGGCGCCCGGAAGACCGTCGCGATCGGCAGCGATGGTTTATAGCGGCGACCCGCTGCATCTGCCACCGCGCGCTTGTGAGCTTGACATTCCCTGCCGGTCGGCCACAGTTTTCACGACATGAAAACGCTCCTGGCTATCTTAGCTGCCGCGGGGATCGTCATCAGCTCAGTGCAATCGGTTCGCGCTGCACCGCCTGTGCCCGGCCAGCCGTTTCAAAGGCCGTCGCCTCTGCGACAGCAACAGCGCGGCCCAACAACGCAGGCCATGAACTGGGAACAGTGGGTTTCTCTGTTTCGAGATTATCTCGATCTGATCGATGAATTTGCGGCCGTCTCAAAGGATCAATCCTCATCCGGCGTGGCGGCTGTCGTGTATGCCGAGGATGTGCTCAAAGCGAAAAAACCGCAGGATGCGATCGATTGGTTCAATCAGATTCTGCCGGAAATCAAAGATCCAGTTGTGCAGCGTGCCGTGCGCCTACGATTGGCCGAGCTGTATCGCACAACCAATCAGCCGGATAAAGCGCTCGAACAGCTTCGAGTATTGATCACTGCCCCTTCGCCGACACTTCCATCGCATTGAGGCATGAGCGATTTAAGATAGCGGGGTGGACCGAGACGCGCCAGCGGAGCGCAAAATCACTCCATCTGACGCCGCTTCTGATCTACATCGTGGATACTCGCGGCAAGTTCCTGCGGCACAACCTCGAAGCCGCGTGGAAGAAGTCTCCTTTTCAAAAACGGTCGGACCATCCTTACGACGAACGACATGACCGAAATGATTGTTGTCAAAATCAAGATCGCAATAACGAATACTGTGGCAATCGCCCTGCTGGTGGGGCCGGGCTTATAGGCAATCCAAAAGTCATTTCGGTCAACTTCGACAGTTCCGGATTTAGGGTCTTTGGATTCAACGAGATAAACCTGATCGATATCTCGATCGATGACGATGGACCGATGTAAAGAATTGGCCGAGGCAGAATCGGCGGCCCAATTCCCGACGTTTCCCTTGGCTTCAAGTTGTGCCGGAGTCCCATTGTAGATCGCGTAGAAAACCATGGTGTGGTCATCAAACGCGTAAAGGACCACCAAAAGCGGAACTAACAGAGTTGCCAGAACGGTGCCAACGACAAGCGATGAGACGATTACTCGGCGCGTCGTTGGCCGTGATCTCTGCGACTCATTCATGACCTGCCCTTTTCACTTCACGTGGTCCGCATATAGTAACCCCAAAGCGAAGGAGCGGCATGGCCAAACACACGATCGTGTTGATCCCCGGCGACGGCATCGGCCCGGAAGTGACGGCGGCGACGAAACGCGTTCTCGAGGCGGGCGGACTGACGGCCGAATGGGTAGAGTTGCCCGGCGGGGCGTCGGCCTTGCAACAGGGCTACGACAACCTCCTGCCGCAGCGCACGCTTGCAGCGATCCAGGCACACAAGGTCGCGCTCAAAGGCCCTATCGCCACCCCAATCGGCACCGGCTTTCAGTCGGTCAACGTGCAGCTTCGCAAAAAGCTCAACCTCTATGCCGCCGTTCGACCGGTGCGAAGCGTCCCGGGCGTGAAAACGCGATTTGAAAATGTCGATCTGGTCATCGTTCGCGAGAACACCGAAGGCCTTTACAGCGGCATCGAAAATGAAGTTATCCCTGGCGTCGTGACGAGCCTGAAGGTGGCCACCGACTTGGCCTGCACGCGCATCGCGCGCTATGCATTTCGCTATGCAACGCGCCGCCATCGCAAGAAGATCAGCGTCTTTCACAAGGCCAACATCATGAAGCTCAGCGACGGGGTTTTCCTCAATGCCGCCCGGCGGATTCATGAAGAGGAATATCCCAACATCGAATATGAAGAAGTGATCGTCGATGCCGGCAGCATGAAACTCGTGCAGGACCCCACGCAGTTCGATGTCCTTCTGATGGAAAACCTCTACGGCGACGTGATGAGCGATCTGTGCGCTGGACTCGTTGGCGGACTGGGCGTCGTCCCCGGCTCCAACATCGGCGACGACATTGCCGTCTTCGAGGCCGTCCACGGCACCGCGCCGACGATTGCTGGCCAGAATAAAGCCAATCCCCTTGCCCTGATCATGAGCGGCATCATGATGCTCCAACATCTTCACGAAGATGCCATCGCCCAGCGCATTCAAAATGCCTACGAAGCGGTGCTTGCCGAAGGAAA
>JANWHF010000141.1 GCA_025450555.1 Tepidisphaeraceae bacterium
ACACTCCATCGCCGCGCATTGAAGTGACCGATGGCGGATCCCTCGCGGCGATTTTTGAGCCCTATTTCAGCCGGACGTATGGGCGTTACTGCTCGCATATGAATACGCCCAATCAACTTTCGCCCGCTGGTCATTCGGCGATGATTCAGAAAGGAAGAATCGTCTATTGCGCTTCGCCACTGGGTCAAATGTATTGCGAGCATGGGGCGCGCGTCCATCGGGATCTGTTCAGTGCCGCCCTTCGTCAAATCTATCGAAGGCAGATTCTGGAAACGCGCTTACCCAGTGCCGGCCGGGCAAGTCTGTTGCATCAGCCGGACAAGCGGCGATACATCGCACATTTGCTCTATAGTCCGCCGCTGCAGCGCGGCCGATGCCTGGTGATCGAGGATTTCCCGCCACTGTTTGATGTGCCGGTGACACTTCGGGTTCCAGAGACGATTCGCCGGGCGTCGATGCCGTTGTCCAGAAAAGGGCTGACAACTATTCGAAAGAAGAAGTCCGTTTCAGTCGTTGTTCCCGAAATGCACAATGGTCACGAAATCGTCTGCTTCGATTACTGATTCATTTTCCAGCCCAATTCAAAACCGCTTGAGCGATGGGCCGATTGTGGCGAAGCCAGGGCGATGCGATGCGCGCCAAGGTCGGGCTGGAGGCGACAACGCCGCCTGCCCGACATGCAAGCTGGCGCACCTGCCAGAGAGACATGAATCGACGCTGAAGCTCCACCGCGATGCGCGGATTCCAAACACCTTTGGAATAGATCATCATTTGAGCGGCGATTTCCGCGCTGCGCATCGCCAATCCCATCCCCTCGCCCCCGATTGGCTCGATCGCGGCCGCGGCATTGCCGAGCAGAATCGTCCGCGCAGGCCAGTCGCGTCGCACCGCAAACCGCGGCAGCGGAGAAGCCAGCCAATCGCCAATGCGACGCGCGCCTGCAAAGCGAAGCTGCATCGCGGGGTTGTCCGCCAACAGTCGCTCGAAAACCTGTTGCAGATCGCCGCCGGATTCTCTGGCCATGGCTGTCGGCACGCTGAAGGCGGCATTCCATCGATCGTTCTCGATCGGCGCTAAACCGCCATACGCTCCGTGGCACCCAAATAGCTCAATTGCATCGCATGGACCGACGATTCGGCTCCAGTGAGACTTGATGCCCAAATCAGCCGAAGAGCTTCGACCGCGGCGTGAAAACGTGGATTTGCCATCAGCGATAATCAACCAGGGCATTTCGATCAATCGGATTTCGTTGGCTTCCAGATTGCGCAGCTTCACGCGAAGAGGCTGAGAGTCGGATTCTCCAATTCCTTCATAACGCCAGGGCTGGAGCAGCCGAGCTCCCGCCAACACGGCTTGGTCAAGCAGATATCGATCCAGCCGGCTGCGCGAGATACCCCACATCGGCTTGGGCAGCTCGATCTGAAAGGGATTTCCATTCGATGGATGCAGACAGACGCGATGCAAAATCGCCGGTTCAAGAGCGCCGACATGATCGCACAGACCAAGGCGTTCGAGCACCGAGATACCCAGCGCGCTTAAGCATTCGCCGCAGACTTTGTCTCGGGGGAATCGATGCTGTTCGACGATCGTTATATTCCAGCCAGCGCGAGCCAGAATAAGACCGGCAATGCTCCCCGCCGGCCCCGCTCCAATGATCACCGCTTCAGGCATGGCTCAACGGAATGGGAAAAACGAAATCTTCGGGAATCAAGCGTTTGCCGTAGCCGGCTCGCCCGCGCGCTGGCGGAGCGTCGGGAGGTTGTCGCGAATTTCCTGCGCGATGCGGGAATTGGGAAAATCGGTAATGATCGCTTCGCCGATCTGGGAGGCATCCCGCCAACGCTCTTCGTGAACTGCCGCGCCAAACATTGCCGACAGGTTATTGAGCTTTTCCTTGAAGATCCCGCGCGCCGTTTCCTGCATCGCCTCGGCTTCCGCCGGCGTCAGATAGGGATCCAGCCGTTTGAGGATTTCGATGCTGCCGTCCACATCGTGGCGGGCGACGGCTTCATCCCATTGCCCGCGAAGCTGCTTCTTCACCGTCTGCCGACGAACGTCGATTTCCAGCGGCAGGTTCTTCACCTGCTCATTATGCGGCAGCTCCTGGATCAGCTTCTCCGCTTCACGGATCGCCTGGTTCCATTGCTCGACGCGCGTGTGTTTGTCGATGACCGCGACGGCTTCGGCGATGACCTTCTTCTCGGCCTCAAGCTGCTTGGCACTGATGTCGGCTCGTAAGCGGTCGGCTTCGAGCTTGTAACCAAATGCCCGCTCAATCTCATCGGCCAGCGAGAGGGCCGCTTCCCAATCCTGCCGGCCGGTTTCTTCCTGCACGGCTCGGCGGAGCGCCTCGCGATCCTTCTCGCGGAAGGCAACCATCTTCGCTCGGTCGCTCAATTGGGCTTGCTCGTTGATCAAATTGAGTAGCAGTGCGATCTGATCGAGCCGCTCCGTGACGGGGCGGTAGACCTCTTCCCGATCCATCGCGTTCTGCGACTGCACTATAAAGGCTATGGGAAGCGAAACGCCAACGGCCACGAGGCACGCGCACCCGGCGGCCAGCATCGCCCATGTATAGGGAGGCTTGACGACCAGGTAGATGCCGACGCCAAACACAGCCAGCGAGAAGACGATCGCGATCAAATACCAGACGAAGGAAGAAACCCCACGTTTATTCATAGGCAACCTCCGGCGTCAGTCTTTGCGCGCAGCGGCTTCAACCGCCAACTTCGACTCTACGGAGCGTCGCAATCCAAGTCAACGAACGGATTTATCTCAGACAGGAGTCCTCGGACCGGTTCCTTCGGAGCAGAACAGCGAATTAGAAGCCCAAAGTGGTGAATACTTCGCGCCTGTACGGAGCTTAAAACATTCAATGACAGCAGCGAAGTTCGAGCTGCTCCCGCCCCGCCCAAAAGAAAACGCCCCCGCGCGGGTTTCGCGCAGGGGCGTCGGAAAATTGAAATAAATTCACCGCTGTCGGCTAATCCAAATTCATCGACATCAGGAACTGAGCATTGCTCGGCACCTTTTCGAGACGGCCCTTGAGCAGCTCGATGCCTTCGACGGGGTTCATGTCGGACAGAACCCGGCGGAGGCGATAAACCAGTTCCAGTTCCTTGGGATCCAGCAGCAGTTCCTCTCGGCGGGTGCCGGAGGAATTGACGTCGATGGCCGGGTAGACGCGGCGATCGACCAGCCGGCGATCCAGGTGCAACTCGGCGTTGCCGGTGCCCTTAAATTCTTCAAAGATGACTTCGTCCATCTTTGAGCCGGTATCGATCAGTGCGGTGGCCAGGATCGTCAGGCTGCCGCCCTCTTCGATGTTTCGGGCCGCGCCGAAAAATCGCTTGGGCTTCTGCAGCGCGTTGGCGTCAACGCCGCCGGACAGAATCTTGCCTGAGTGCGGCACTTCGGTGTTATAAGCGCGAGCCAGGCGGGTAATCGAGTCGAGAAGGATGATGACGTCCCGCCCGAATTCGACGTAGCGCTTGGCCTTTTCGATGACCATCTCGGCCACCTGCACGTGGCGCGAGGCCGGCTCATCGAAGGTCGAGCTGACGACTTCGGCCTTGGTGTTACGCTCCATGTCGGTGACTTCTTCGGGACGTTCATCGATCAGCAGGACGATGAGCACCGAATCAGGATGGTTAGCGCTGATGGAATTGGCAATCTTTTGCAGCAGCACCGTTTTGCCGGTTCGCGGCGGCGCGACGATCAACATACGCTGGCCCATGCCGATCGGCGTGACCAGATCCACGATCCGCATGTTGATCTCTTTGGGGCCGGTTTCGAGGATGATTCGCCGATTGGGATGCAGCGGCGTGAGGTCTTCAAAATTGCCGGTGTCGGTAATGCGCTCAGGATCTTCGCCGTTGATGGCCTCAACGCGCAGCAGCGCAAAATATCGCTCCGATTCCTTCGGCGGACGAATCTGCCCCTGCACGACATGGCCATTTCGCAGGCCAAATCGGCGGATCTGCGATGGCGAGATGTAAATATCATCGGGCCCCGGCAGATAATTGAATTCCGGACTGCGAAGGAAGCCAAAACCATCGGGCAGGATTTCCAGGACGCCTTCCCCATACATCAGGCCGTTCTGGCGGATGCGGGAGCGCAGGATCTGGAAGATCACGTCCTGCTTTTTCATCCCGATGTAATCGGGAATCCCTTCCTGCCTGGCGATCTCGTGCAATTGATGCACGTCCATCTGCTGAAGGTCTTTGATGTAGAGCTTGCCGCCTTTGACCTGCTCGTACTTGGCGTTGGTT
Organism: Tepidisphaeraceae bacterium; assembly: GCA_025450555.1. GTDB lineage: Bacteria > Planctomycetota > Phycisphaerae > Tepidisphaerales > Tepidisphaeraceae > JANWHF01. Next base: position 4,272 of record JANWHF010000141.1, read on the forward strand.
TCGGCATCGAGGCTGGCCACGTCATCGCCCGGGGCCGATTCATTGCGCTCGCGCGGCTCGTTGCGCTCGCGATTATCGCGTCGGTCGCGATTGTCTCGATTGTCGCGCTGCTGGGGCGGACGATTATCGCGTTCCTCACGGCCTTCGCCGCGTATATCGCGCGGCGCGGGACGGGACTCACGGGGTTCGGCGACAGGCGCTGCCGATTCAGAAGCGCTTTCGCTGCGTTCGCTGGCGCGGGATGGAGCCGGGGGCGGCGGGGCCTCGACGGCGGTTGCCGCCGGCGCGGTTTGAGCCTGTTCCTGCACGTCTGGCTCGGCTTGCTGAGCGGTTGACGCGGCCGAGCGGCGCGTCCGGGGTGACTTGGCCATGTGGGCTTACGCCTCCAAAGAGTAAAAAGGTGTGTAAATCATGAATTGCAACCATTTGCCGCGGGCTTCGCGATACCTGCGCCCATTGGACGCGGGCTCTTTGAAATGCCGTTGCTTGGAATGCCATCTCGGCAATCGCCTGGTCGCCTGCAATCTTAAATCATTGGGGAAATATTCTGTACGTTCGGCCCTTTGCTCTTCAATTGCTCCGCTCCATGACGGCTTGCGCCCACGCGGATGCTTCAAAAAGAGCCGGTTCGGTAAAACGCCCGAACCCAAGTTATCTGCCTGATCCAGCCGAGGACTGCCGAGGCCCAAGGCTAAATAAGTCCTTCAAAACGAATCAGGAAGCGCCGCCTTGAGAATGACGGCCCCGAGCGTCCTGACTGGCTTCCGATCTCTGCGCTATCGCTGCAAGGATTCGGGGGAAAAGTTCCCGGACTTGATCGCGGACCTGAGCCGCGTCGGCAGTATTGTTCACGACATAATCGGATAATTCACGTTTCTTGTCCAGAGGCCATTGTGAATTTTCGCGTCGGTCGAGTTCATCGGGTCCCCACCCGCGCGATCGGCCGACGCGCTCGGATCGCAACTGCAACGGCGCTTCTACAAACACCACCGCATCACATTGCTTAACCGAACCCGCCTCGAATAGTAGGGGCGCGTCCCAAATAAAGGCAAGTACCTTCGGATCGGAAGCAAATTGCGCCATTTCCGCCTGGCGGTTCCGTTCGATCCAGGGGTGAATGAGCTCTTCGAGACGGCGCCGGGCGTCGTGATCGCCAAAAACCTTACGCGCGATCCCTCCACGATCCACGCTGCCATCGGGAAGAAAAATCTGATCGCCCCACCATTCCCGCAGCGCCTGACGTATTTGTGGATCGCTTAAGGCAGTGCGGGCGCGGGCATCAGAATCAATCACATGGCATCCCAGCTCGCCGAATAATTGTGCGACAAAGCTCTTGCCGCTTCCGATGCCCCCGGTGATTCCGATAATGGGCTTGCCCGCTACCACACAACCCGTGCTTCCAGAATTTCCATCCAGTTGCCCGCCGGGTCCAGCAGCAAAAGGGAATCCTGTCCCGGCGATAAGCCTTTTTGCCGCGTGAATTCGATCTCCGCCCCGACCAGCTTCATTTCCATCTCGATCAGCGAAGGCACTTCGATCTGAATGGGCCGGTAATTCACCCGACAAGCTGGAACCTCGACAACCTCAAAAAAGATGCGGGCATTGTCGGCGCGATAGATGATTTTTGCATCATCCGCATTCCGTTCGAAGCCAAGCAAATCCACGAAGAATTCATTGAGGAGCTCTTCGTTGCCCGCAGGGCTCGTCAGATGTACATCATCGATGACGACCAGCCGAACCGGCAGTGGTTCAGGCATGCGCGGACGGCGATCGGCCGTAGGCAATCCGCCCGTGGCTTCGTTGGCCAGCTCGATGGGTTCCAAATTATCGCCCATGGAAGAGGGTCAGTGATCTGAGTCAGTATTGTCGTCTTTGTCCCCCGGCGGCTGCTCGGGTACGGCGAGTGTGCCTTTGCTGGAGGCGGCGTTCAGTCTAGCCCCGGCAACGCCCTGAGTCGAGATCTGGTGATAGCGCCTGGCTATCAGCTCATCGCGCCTACTTGAATCGGCTTCAAGCAGATCAGTTTGGTTTTTGAGCTGGGCCTCCAATTGCGCAATTCGAATCTTCCGCTCCTTGAGACCGTTATCAAACAGGTCGGCGACCTTCGTGTGTAATACCGGGAGCAGTTTCTGCATGTCGGCCGTATTGGCTTTCTTCATTTGCCGGCAAATGCTGAAAATGTCGTCATCCAGACGAATCGCTTCAACGCGAACTTGGTAAAGATCTGGCTGTCGCGTGCGAAGCTCCTCGAGCCGCCGCCAGCGGTTAATCAGAAATTGACCGAACTGCTTTTTTGCCGGACCTTCACGACTGGCCTTGAATACCTTGAACCGCTCGGGGGCATATTGCTCCATAAACTGCGCGGTTTTCGCTTCTTCTTCGGCAGTCGGCGGAGCTGTAGCAGGTTTGGCGGCCTTATTATTGCGCGGCCGGGCCGCGGTGCTCTGGTTTTCCTGGGCGCCGGCTGGCTGAATCGGAATCTCAGCCAACGCACCAACCAGCAGCGCACCAGTCAGGCAAGCCGCCAGTTTCCATCGACCCGCACGAGTTGATTGCGATCGCATCATTCTTCGTTGTCCAGAATTGGCGAATTGTTAAAGGGGTCGTTGAGCGAATCATGCATCGGACTTGCAATGGCCGCCAGTTCACTTTCGACATGCGCTAGCGAATCGAGCGAGCGGCGCTGTGTTGGATTGTGATCGCGAAAGCTTTCGGTCAGCTCGGCAAACATCACCTGTTCCTGATCGGAAGACGTCCTGGCAGTCGAAAGTGAACCCGGAGGCACTGAAACCTGCGCAACCGAGGTCACGTGAGTTTCAGGCTGGTGGGCCCACCACCCGACATACACAAGGACAACCGCCGCCGCCGCGGCAATCGGATAGGCCCAGACCGGCATGCGAAGCACGCGGCGGGGGGCGAGCGTTTCGACAGCTTCCTGGTTTACACCATGCACTCGCATTGCTCGGGCGATGCGTGCAACGGCCATCGCTTGGCCGGGAATCCGCTTCTCATCGAGGACCTGCATCTGCGCATCAAAATTGGATTGGAGCCCACGCAACGACTCAAGCTCGCGCGCCAATGCAGAATCGGCCACCAGCCTCTTCTCAAGAGACATGCTCTGCCGATGCGACAGCTCGCCCGCGAGGTACATCAGCAGCTCAGAAGTTTGATCCAATTGTTCCACCACGACGTTAGCCTCTCTCGTATCTTATCCGTGATCTGTCTGATCGTCGCAATCAGGCAAACCCAGCGATTATTTCATCAACTCTTTCAGCCGAATCATCGCCTTATGAACCCGGCCCAAGGCGGTGTTCAATGGGCATCCGAGCAACTCCGCAATTTCGACAAACTTCATGCCGCTGTAATACCTCAACATCAAGACCTGCTTCTGGTTCTCAGGCAGTTGCTCGATGGCCTTGACCAGCCGCAACTGCTGCTCGGTCCCTTCCAGACGAAACCCGGCATGAGGCATTTCGTCGTCGGCAATGCGTTTTAACCCTTCCTTGGCCGATCGTTCCCGGCCTCGCGACCGCCAATGGTCGTTGACCTTATTGGTGGCGATGCGAAACAGCCATGGCTTAAAGCCTCCGCCGGCCGATCGCGGGTCAAACTTGGCGGCGTTATCCAGCACGCTTAACCAGGTTTGCTGTAACAACTCATCGGCCATCTGATTCCCCGCCAGCCGCATCAAATACCTCATGAGCGGCTGAAAATAGCGTTCGACAAGCAGTTCCCCTGCGGCGGTATCACCCTTCTGCAGCCGCCGCATTAACGACTCGTCGCTTTCGATGGCCGAGGTGCCAGACTGGGTTTCACTCACGGGCATCGAATTGATTCCGGCCGTCCATGACATAACGCCCAAGCTGTCACTTTATTCTCGATACTGCAAAGGGCTATCGTCAATTCCCTGGTAGGCTGATAAAAACAGCACCCAAAGCGGATAATCTCTATAATCGATTGTCCAATAAATGTTTGCGCTCATTCGGCATAGGCATCATTTTCTTCGCCCAAAGCGAGGCGAACATAGGGATTGTCGCGTCGCTCATCAGCCAGCGAACTGGGTCTGCCATGCCCGGGGAACAATCGC
>JANWHF010000142.1 GCA_025450555.1 Tepidisphaeraceae bacterium
GCGATTTGTCGGCGAGCCGCAGCGCATTGTTGACGGGATCGTGCGCGGCGGAACAATTCGACAGCCGAACTTGTCCATGAAGGGTCGATCGGTCCAGAGCGTGCTCCATCAAGTGGAACGCTGGCACCGGGAGTTGAATGTCGCAACGGATACAGGATTGCTCACCTGGCCGCCCAGCGGCATTCGCGGATACGAACAGGTGGAAGGGAATGAAGGCTCCCAAAGAATTGTCCGCGTGGAGGAATTGATCACCTCCACCGAATTACAGGCCGAAGGTCGCGCAATGCACCACTGCGTCGCCAGCTATGCCCGCACCTGTGCGCGCGGAGCGTCGGCGATTTTCTCGCTCAGGATTGAATCAGGAGCCGGCTTCGATCGTCGAGTGACGATCGAAGTCGATGTGCGCGCTAAGCGCATCGTTCAGGTGCGCGGCCGCTTCAATGCGCTGCCTCAGTTGATCGATGAAGGCTATTTGCGTAACTGGGCGACAGTTGCGGGGTTGAGCACCAGTTTTTGCTAGCGGCTACGCTGGCAGAAGGGACTGCCTGGACAACGATAACTACGCGCCGTTCTCGGATTTGCTGGCCGTTGCTCCCGCGAATGGAGCAAATTCAAAAGAGCCGCGCACCAAGTAAGCGGAGTAACGCCAGACGGCGCCAATCCGCTTACTTCGTGCGCGGCTCTTTTCGATATCTGCGGATTGGCGCCGACTTGCGCTAATCCGCACTTCGTGCGCGGCTCTTTCCATGTGCATGTTTGAATCCAACTCAACCGTCCGCTAGTCTTGCGGGCCTATGAAAATTGCGGTGATGCCCGGCGACGGGGTTGGAAAAGAAGTGGTGCCGGAAGGGTTGAAGGTGCTCAAGGAAGCGGGCCGAAAGTTCGGCTTCAGCTACTCGACCACCGACTATCCCTTCGGCGGTGAATACTACCTTGAAAAGAAGATCACGCTGCCGGACTCGGCGCTGAAAGAACTCGCAGCGCACGATGCAATCCTGTTTGGCGCGGTCGGCGTCGATCCGCGCGGGTCGGCTCAAATTCCCCAAGGAATCCTTGAAACCGAAATCCTGCTGAAGATGCGCTTCGAGCTGGATCAGTACATCAATCTCCGGCCGACTAAGCTGCTGCCCGGCGTGCCGACGCCGCTGAAAAACGCGACGGCGCGCGATATCGACATGATCATCGTCCGCGAGAACACCGAGGGGCTTTATTGCCAGAACGGCGGCTTCCTTTACAAGAACACGCCTCACGAAGTGGCCAATCAGATTGAAGTCACCACCCGGCATGGCGTCGAGCGCTGCATTCGCTTTGCCTTTGAACATGCCCGGCAAATGGGGCGCAAGAAGGTGACGCTGGTGGCCAAGACGAACGTGCTTCGCTACGCCCACAATCTCTGGCTTCGCGCATTCGAAGAAGTCAAATTGGAATACAAAGACCTCGCCACCGATTATCACCATGTGGATGCCTGCACCATGTATATGGTGACCAAGCCGCAGGTGTATGACGTGATTGTCACCACCAACATGTTCGGCGACATCATCACCGACCTGGGCGCGGCGATTCAGGGCGGCATGGGCATGGCGGCCAGCGGAAACATCAACCCGACCAAGAAAACCGCCAGCATGTTTGAGCCGGTGCATGGCAGCGCGCCGGATATCGCCGGCAAAGGCTATGCGAATCCGATCGCGACGTTTCTATCGGTTGCAATGATGCTGGATTTCCTGGGCCAGCGTGCGGCGGCAACCTCGATTCAGCAGGCCTGCCAGAAGGTTGTTGCCGATGCGAAAAACCACACGCGTGATTTGGGTGGCACCGCCAGCACAAGCCAGGTTGGTGATGCAGTCGTAGCGGCGATGGGTTAGATCATGCGCCTATGATCGAATGAGCTATGCCGATCTCTGAATATCTTCGCAATCTCAGGCAGAAGATCGGCAACCAGTGCGTGATGATGCCGGCCGTGTCGGCAATTATTTTAGATGACCGGCGGCGGGTGCTGCTTCATCGCTCGCGCGACGATGGGCGGTGGTATGTGATTGGCGGCGCGCCGGAGCCGGGCGAGCCTTTGGCTAAAGCGGCGGTGCGGGAAGCGCGCGAAGAGACGGGACTGATCGTCCGCCCGAATCGACTTGTAGGCGTTTACGTCGATCCCATCGTCACGTATGGCAACGGCGATCAAGTACTTTACAGCGCGACGACATTTGCGTGCGACATCGTCGGCGGAACTTTGCACGTGGCGGATGATGAATCGCTCGAGGTGAAGTTTTTTGAGACGGATCATCTGCCCGATCTGCTTCCGACGCATCGCCTGCGGATCGAGCATACGTTGAGTGAAAATCAGAGCGGCTATTTTGAGTGGAACGAAGCATGGCTGAAAAACTTGTGATCATCGGTTCGGGGCCGGCCGGCTGGACGTGCGCCATTTATGCCGCGCGCGCGAATCTCAATCCGGTCGTGTATGAAGGCGCCATCAGCGAGGACAATCGCCTGCTCGGCACGCTCCCGCTTGGACAGCTCAACCTCACGACTGAAGTGGAAAACTTTCCTGGATTTCCCGAAGGAATCATGGGGCCGGACCTGATGATCCGCATGCGCCAGCAGGCGGAGCGCTTCGGCACGCGAATCATGACGGAGGACATCGAGTCGGTGGATGTGACGCGAAGGCCTTTTGTCCTTAAGGATACGGCCGGCACGACCATTGAATCCCATGCACTGGTCATCGCCACGGGGGCAAGCGCCAACTATCTCGGACTGGATTCGGAATCAAAATATAAGAACTTTGGTGTGTCGGCCTGCGCTGTTTGTGATGGCGCTCTTCCGCGATTTCGTAACAAGCCGCTCATTGTAGTCGGCGGCGGCGACTCAGCCTGCGAAGAAGGTTCCTACCTGACCAAATTCGCCAGCGTCGTCCATCTGGTTCATCGCCGGGACACTCTGAACCGCGCATCGCCCATCATGGCCAGGCGATTGCTGGATAATCCGAAGGTGAAGCCGCATTGGAATTCGGCGGTGGAAGAAGTTCTTGGCGAAACGGTCCAGGCTCATGGCGGTGCAGTGCTCTCCATGAATGGCGTGCGCGTCCGAAATCTTACGACCAACGAAACCAAGACCATCGAAGCCGCCGGGATGTTTGTCGCGATTGGCCACACGCCCAACACCAGGTTCCTGGGCCGGCAGGTGGAAACCGATTCCAAGGGATTCCTTGTATTGAAGGATCCGCATCGCACGACCACCAGCGTCGAAGGAGTCTTCGCAGCGGGCGACGTGGCCGATCCGATTTACCGCCAGGCAATCACTGCCGCCGGCATGGGCTGCAAAGCGGCTCTCGATGCCGAGCGCTGGTTGGCGGCAAAGGGGGTGCATTGATCGCCCCGACTGCGCATCGGCGCACGCGTCAAAAAGTTTTTTCCGACATTTCTTCACTTGGCGCGCTGATTTCCTAGAATCTCATGCCTCGCATGAGATACAAACCGCGCATTTTGATTGCCGAAGATGATCCGATGAGCCAGGACATGCTCCTGCGGCGGCTGACGTCGCGCGGGTTTCGCGTGTCGGCCGTTTCCGATGGCCCAGCATGCATTCGATCGATTGAAATCCAGCCGCCCGATCTGCTGCTTCTGGATATCCAGATGCCGGGCATGAGCGGGCTGGATGTGCTCAAAGAAATTCGCAAGCATTTTCCGCAGGACACACTGCCAATCATCCTGGTGACGGCGTTGGGTGAGACGGAGGACGTAATCAAAGGGCTCGACAGCGGCGCCAATGATTACATCATCAAACCCGTGAATCTTCCGGTGCTGCTCGCGCGGATGAACGTGAGCCTCAAGAGCAAATTCGGCATCGGCCTGCTGATGGAAGCCGAGCGGCAGCGCGTGCTGGTCGAAACGCTGAAGGAAGCCTGCCATCAGCTGGCCCAGCCGATGACGGCGGTGATGGTCACGCTCGAAGGGCTCATCCGCCATCCTCCCGACACGATGGAAGATGTGCAACGCGATCTGGCTGATGTGTTGCGCTGGGCCGGCGAAGTTGGCGACGTGATCCACCGCATGCAGAAGGTCGGCACGCATCGGCCGGTTTCCTATATCGAGCGACTGGAAATGTTCGACGTCGAAGAGCCGACGCATTGATGCATGGAGTCCCATGCCAATCAGGACCAAGCGATGGAATGATCCGATCGAGCCTGATGATGGTTTTCGGTTGCTGATTACGCGCTATCGTCCCCGCGGCGTGAGTAAACAAAACGAAACGTGGAATGAATGGCGCCCTGAACTTGGCCCCCCGCGCCAATTGCACGCGGCTGTTTACACCCAAACCTCCTCGCCCGTTCCCTGGGAACAATATCGCCGCCATTATCTTCAGGAGCAGAAGAAGAACGCTCAGTTAATCGCGTCACTCGGCCAGCGCGTCGCGGCGGGCGAAACGATCACACTGCTGTGCTCCTCCGCGTGTGTTCGCGAGTCGCGCTGCCATCGATCCATTCTTAGGGAATTGATTGAAAAGGCAGTGGACGAGGGAAGTTGATCTAAATTGCTGAGAGCCCATTTTTCGGCGAAGCCCGCAGGAGTCGCGCAAGCAAATCGCCGCAAACCCCTTCCACGGCCTTAGTTAAATCCGCGACAAATCCATCTCGATCTGGTATACTTCTACCTGCTGAAGGTGTGGGGCCCGCCCAGCGGGGGCTTGCCAGATTCCATCTTCGTTGAAGCCAGTTGAACGCCTGCGGAGGAGAAATGCCGCGTTCTGCCATTGACGTACTGCGCCCGAGTCCAGAAAAACGTGTTATTCGTTTTGCGTTACTGGCTATCTCTTTCGTCGCATGGACAAGCGGCGTGTCGCAGCAAGCCCAGGCCCAATACTATTGGGACCCCAACCATACTTTGACGTCGACCGCAGGCGGTTCAGGATATTGGGATAACAACACCGCGAATTGGTTTGACCCAATTACCGGTCAGGATATCGCCTTACAAGGCAGCCGCCCGCCAAGTTTCGCCGGTGCTGGCGGCGTCGTCACTGTCGCTTCACTAGGCGTAGAGCAAGTCGAGTTCGACAGTGGTGGATATCTGATCGAGCCCACGACTCTCGGCAATTTACGGGGCGCATTATACGTAAACTGGTTTACCCAAGGTGCGACAACCACTGGGGTCAATGAGATATCTGTTCCCATCAGCATCAATGATGCTATGCAGATAAACGGTGGCACGCTTAAACTCACGAACATTAATCCGCAATATTATAATATCGGAACGGGAATCGGCATCGCCTCGGGTGCAACACTGGAATGTATCGTCACGCCGGAAGTTTCGTCCCTTCCCGATCTGGCAAATATTAACCTTTACGGCACCCTTCAGCTTGAACAGCAAGGCTCCGCATCGACGCCGATTCGCCTCTATAATGACATCGGCCTTGAGAATGGGTCTAAGGTTGTTTTCACCGGCGCGCCAAACTCTGTGGAATTCACCAGTATGACTGGCCTCCTCAATTCGCCGGATTTTAACGCTGTTATGAACTCATCCATCTCGGGGCCGGCGGGGACCGTGCTGTATCTAGATAGGTTGAACATTGCTCAATACGGAACGTTCACGCTTGAGAACGACATCGCCGTTCACGTTCGTAATCTGGCGGCCAATTTTTCAACTGCAACTTTTACCAAAACAGGAACAGGCCGTTTGAGTGCCGAAGGCGTGGATTTAGAGTTTGCCGGCGTTACGCTCAAGATTCAGCAGGGCGTTTTCGCAGCCGTCGGATCATCGACCTTGAATCCGGTCGACGGTACCAACCTCGTTCTTGACGGCGGTACGCTTTCACTTGAAGCCGCCTCTGGATCACCGACGTACGATAATGCGCTTTTGGTAACGAGCCGCAGCGGCTTACTTTCTGTGGGCGCTCCCTCCGTGACACTTGGCAGCACCGCCAACGGCGTCACGCTGCAGGGCGGTTTCGAAATCGACACTTCTCCATCGGGCATCGCCAACCACCTGACCGTTGCCGGCAATATCACTGGCGCTGGCCAATCGATCACCGCGCACGGCACCGGCGCTCTAACGCTCGCTGGCGTGTCCACCGTCTCCGCAACTTCGGTGCATGCATCATTTCTCGAAGTCAACGGAACCTTGAACAGTGACACGGTGACAATAGATACCGCCGGAATGCTGGGCGGTCATGGCACAATCAGCGGCAGCGTCTCGCTGCTCGACCACGCGATCCTTGCGCCGTCCGGGGGTTCCACGACCTCGGCGGGTTCAACGCTCAGCCTTCTGGGGCCGGTGAAGTTCATGTCGCTGGATACGGGGTTCTTAGTCAACGTTGCCGGAGGCGATTCAGGACAGTACGACCAGGTCGTTTTCGGCGACAGCCTTTCCATCCAAGGCAATCTCGTCGTCAATGACATCAACGGCCCGCTCGCTGTTGGTAGCAAGCTTTGGATCATGGACGGTCTGCCCGGCAGCTCGCCGGTGAGCGGGCAATTCCTCTACAACGGCGCGCTTCTGCAAGGCGGCAGCGAGTTCACACTCGCCGATGGCACGATCTACCAAATCAACTACAACCTCCCCGGCGACCCCGCCGGGACGGGCAACGATGTGCTCCTCACCGCAGTTCCTGA
>JANWHF010000143.1 GCA_025450555.1 Tepidisphaeraceae bacterium
CGCCCTATGAAGTTCTTTCGACGAGTACGATGGATTTTGCCACGCTTCAGCGCATGCGGCGGTTTTCGCGGTATTGGGATCTCGTCGGCAACAGCGGGAATTTCCGCGAATCGGCGCCGCTGATCTGGCATTCGCCCGAAGGAGCTTCGCAATCAGCCTTCGACGAGTTCCTGCGCTGGTCCGACTGGCTGCACGAGCGCGCCAATCGCAGCCATGGCATCGCGCTGCACGCGCTGGCGGAGATGCTCTTTGAGTACCTCACGACGCAGGCGGGACATGAGCCAGAAAAGGCAGCATCCGAGATCTGGCGCGATTATCAACGCGGGGGCCGGCCCGATTGCCCCGACTTCCTCCGGCCATACATTTCTGAATCGGAACAAACCGTTCGCCGCTCGGCTTCGCACGCTCAAGCCCCGCGGCGTCAAGCGAGGCACCTTGCATGAAATCAGCCACTTTCCTCTTTTGCTCCGCATTTGTTTTGATCTTCGCACTCTTTGAGCCAATGGCTCGCGCAGCCGATGCACCGGGGCCGAGTCAGAATAAACCGGCGCTTTGGATTTATTGCCCGACCAATTTGCTGGTCGATTCCAATATCGATCAGCTTCAATCGCTCTGGACGCGCGCAGCAAAAGCCGGCTACTCGCACGTTCTTCTGGCCGATTCAAAGTTTTCTCATCTGGAGGATTTGCCCAAGAGCTACTTCGCCAATGTTAGACGCGTGCAGATAATTGCCGCCGATCTGCACATGGAGATCATGCCCTCGCTGTTTGCGATAGGGTACTCAAACGATCTGCTGTTTCACGATCCCAATCTGGCCGAGGGACTGCCGGTGAAGGGAACTCTGTTTGAATGCGACGGCAGCGAGGGGCATGTGGTGGCTGATCCGCCGGTGGCGTTTGGCCGGCCGTCGTTCAGTGATCCAGGCGTGACGATCGAAAGCGGCATCGCAACCGTAAAACCCAGCCGCGATGTTTCGCGGATGGTCTACAAGGTTTCGGTCGCGCCATACCGGTGCTACCACGTCTCAGTGAAACTGAAAACGCGGGACGTTCACGGCCCGCCGGAGATCAAGGTGCTTGCCGGCCCCTGGGATCTGAACTGGGCCAATCTTGGCTCCAAGCCCACGCAGGACTGGACCGAAGAGAACATCGTTTTCAATTCGCTCGATCATAAGGAAGTGCTGATTTACTTCGGCATCTGGAACAATCCGAAAGGTGAGATGGCGTGGAAGGATTGGAAGATCGAGGAAGTGGGATTGCTGAACGTTCTTCGCCGGCCGGGCGCGCCATGTGTCGTAAAGGACGATCGAACGGGCAAGGCCTACGAAGAAGGCAGGGATTACGATCGCATTGTCGATCCTCATATGGGCAATGATCCGTGGCCCGGCGAATATAAGGCCTGGCACACGCCACCGATAATTCATACGAAGTTGCCGGCCGGCACGCGGCTGCGGGTGTCCTGGTACCATCCGGCCCTCATTTACGACGGGCAGGTTGCCGCCTGCATTTCTGAACCCAAGACGACTCAGCTTTTGCAAGATCAGGCCCGGCGGATGAAGCAGCTTTGGCATGCTTCAACTTACATGATGGAATACGATGAATTCCGCACCTGCAACTGGGATGAGTCCTGCCAGGAAAAGCACCAGACGCCAGGGCAGATGCTGGCTGCACATGTGAAGATGTGCACGCAGATGCTCACGCCGGATCGCGCGGCGACATGGAACGATATGTTCGATCCCTATCACAATGCCGTCAAAGGGCCGTACTATCTGGTCAATGGCCCATGGACCGGCTCATGGGAAGGACTGGATCCAAAGGTCCTGATCTTCAACTGGAATTACGGCAAGCGCGACCAATCGCTCAAGTTCTTTGCCGATCGAGGCAATGAGCAGATCATCGCCGGCTATTACGACAATGATCTGTCCGAATGGAAGAACTGGCTGGATTCAGCCAAAAGGGTGAAGGGCGTGGTGGGATATCTTTACACCACCTGGCGGCACGATTATTCGAAGCTCGAGAAGTTCGCCGAGATGACACGACAGCAATAAGAAGTGCGATCAATGAAATGAATCGGGGCGGCTTTTCACGAGGAAAGCCGCCCCAAGTTCATTTTATGAAGTTTTTAGCAGTCAGCATTAGAACCGGAAACCGATTCCCAAGCCGTACACAAACTGGCCTTCGGAGAAGTTCTTTCCGGTGCTGCTGTGGCGATCGAAGAAGATCTGGTATTCGATCGTTCCGTAGATGAAGGTGGTCTGGTTCACAAACCACTTGATGCCCGCTTCGGGGGCGCCTTCCCACGTGTCGTGGACCGAATCACCGTAGACGTAGCCGACGTTCACGCCGACGAACGGCAGGAACTGGCCCTGGTCGCCCAGCGGGAAATGCACGTCAAAGGCGACGCGCGTCGAGCCATTGAGCTGCTTGGGTACACCAACGTCGGTGTAGTCCAAAGACTGCCGAACGCCCAATTCGAGGCTATCGGTGAAGAAATAACCGATGCTGCCCTGGATCGAGCCGGTGAAACCATCGAAGCGGCTTCCGTTTGCACCGCTCCCACCGAGGGTGAGCTCAAACGGCCCGCGTGCTTGTGCCTGAGCGACGGCCGGCAACAGGCACAAAACTGCTAACACGATACCTTTCCGCAACATGACTTGCCTCCTTCTTTGGAGCTGAGACTCGACCCGCGTGACATCGTTAACCGGAAGCTCCACCTCCGCCGGGAGATTTCGCCTCACACATCCACGGGTTGGGCACACGCCCCGGGCCGTTGCGGTTTGTGGCCCGTGCGGCCGGAGAAGAGTCCCTGATGCTCTTCTTTCGCCGCGATCTGTAAGCCAGACCATCTGGCTCAGTGTTCCGATTGTTCGGCATCGCATCGCCGAACGCTTGAATCAATCTAAGGCAAGCGGACCCATTTGCGGAAGAGATAAAGTCTATAAGGGTTTTTGGACCTGTTGTTATTAGACGTAAGTGCCTGAAACATAATATTTTAAGTTTGATTCAAGATGCCACAAATGGGCTGTCGATAACCTCAGGATTTAGGGCGGTTCGGCTCTGTCAAGGCGGCGTTTACACGCGGTTTGGTTGAGTCTTCCCAAGTTTAGCCGCGACGCGATAGCGGAGCGCTTTCTCCAAGAACACCCAAAGCGCTCCGCTATCGCGTCGCGGCTAAACTTAGCTTTCGAGTGGCATGGCGCTTAGACCACGACCGACTCAAACCAGACCGATGTCCCGCTGACTCGCGCAAGATACCCTTCGATTCTAAGTCTGGCTTCAACCTCGCGAATTCGCCTTGCCGCGCGAGACAAATCACTTCGAAGACGATCATGTAACCCCAGTTCCGACACCCGCAGAAAGTCGCTGTAGAACCCGCACCCTTCATGGGAAATGAGAATCAGGCGATCGAGCTTGTGCAGGCGGGAAAGAAATCGCAGATGGGAAACCGCGCCCTCTTCCTCCCGATAAGCCTCAAAATAACCGGCAAAGCAGGCCGGCCCGCCCGCAATCGCCATCTGGTCGTATCCATCCAATCCCAATCCATGATGGAGAAACTGATTGATCTGGTCCACAAATCGGCCATCGCTGCAATAGATCGCCGCTTGCGGAAATGCTCCCCGTTCAAATGGCGCACTGCTGCAAAAGGCCGCCTTGTCAGCCTGCGCGCTTGCAATGCTGATCATAAATCGCCTCGGATCGAAGAAGAGTAATTAGATGGCTGCCAATGAAATGGTAGGCGGCGCCCGGCACGGAAGCCAGTTCGGGACAAGGCCCAGTGTCACCATGGCTTTGCGCCAATGACATTCATCGGGTACTCTATCGGAGCAGGAGGGCAAGATGAACGTCAAGAAATTTGTCGGTAAAATATCAGGCGGACCGGTCATCGCGGCGCTGCTGATGGAAGGTGATTCATTTCCGATCGAGGCGATGAAGCAGCGAATCGCCCGAGGCCCGATCGGCGGGCGCACGCCCGCCGACATCAAGACGGAAAAAGGATTTCTGATGTTCACGCTCGGCGACGATCTGGTTGCCGTCGCGCCAATGCCCGCTCCTTATCCATGGTCGGATCTCGAAGGCCCCTGCGCGACGTCGTGGATGTGGCCCAAGGCCACGCCGGCAACGACCATGCGGCGGCATCGCTCGCACGTGATCGTCACGCTTTTAAACGGCTCTTCTGACCCCATCAAACGTCGGCACCTGCTTACGCAGATCTTGAAGCTGGCGGCAGATCTGCCCGGAGTCATCGGCATTTTTTGGCCCGAGGCGACGGTGGTTCATTTTCCACCTCTGTTCATCAAGATGGCCAGCTCGACAGAAAATCCCCAGGTGTCAATGCTATGCCTTTGGGCAGATTTCAGAGTGGTTCGAAATCCTGACCAGAGTTTTGGTTTGTTTACCACGGGCCTGAAGCCACTGGGGCATTTGGAGCTGGAAATTCCCAGCATCTCCATGCAGCCGGCCGAGCTGCGCCAGTGGGCGATGAACATCGTGACTTACCTCATGGATCCGAAAACAAACGTCAAGAATGGCGATACGATTGGCATAAGCGCCCAACAGCAGCTCCGCGTTCGACATGTCCCTTCTCAATTTCCCGAACGCGGAACGGTCATGCGGCTGGAGCAATTGGGCCATTTTTCCGGGTAGGCTCGGGCTCAGTGGGTTACAATCCGTGACCGATCATGTGAGCCTGATACCCGGCAAGATCGGAGCGGGCATGACATACAAAAGGAAAACTTGGGCCGACAAACTTGCAGACAGCAAAGACTTCCCAAAGGTCTGCCCGATCGACCAGACGCGGAGCAAGCGATGGGGGATCGGCACTTTCGTCATTCCTGCGCCCATCGAAGTGGATGGCTTGATGCGTCGTGTCCCCGCCGGCAAGCTCACGACGATCGACGAGCTTCGCAAGACGCTTGCTCGCCGGCACGGCGCGACAATCGCCTGTCCGATCACGACGGGCATCTTCGCCTGGATTGCGGCCCACGCCGCCGCCGAGGCAAGGGCAAA
>JANWHF010000144.1 GCA_025450555.1 Tepidisphaeraceae bacterium
CTTGCCCTTGCCGCGAAAAAGACCGGCCAATCCGCCTGGTTCAACTGGCTCCGCCAGCGCGCCCAGCTTCTTGCCGACCCGCAGGCTCTTTGCACCGATCGGCCGATCCTGAAGGAATTGTGGTACGCGTAGGCCCATGGAGCGCCAAGTCAGACGCCTGGCTCGAAATCGCTACGAATGCACGTCACCCATTGCAATTCGATCAAAACGTATTGAGAATCCGCCGTCTTAAGACATGGAGGTCTTCATGCGTTCGGTTTTGATGATGTTAATCGCAATGGCCTTCGGCGTTGCCCTGGTCATAGGCGGCCTTTGGACGTGGCAGGCGTCGGCTGATCTGGTCGCGGATTGGCCGGTTGCACGGCCCGACGTGATGATCTGGGCCATCCGCTGCGGAGCCGTTGCCGCGATTGCTCTCGGGCAGCTTTTGGCGCTGCGCTTTGCCGTTAGCGCAATCTATCGGCGGCGTCTGCTGGATGATCTGCTGCGGCTGTCGTCGGCGGTGGCGTGCGTGATCGCGCTGGTCAGTGCCGTGGCGCTGGGGCTGGCAGGGCGGTAATTCACCTGATTTCCAAGAGGAATTTCGATGCGGCCTTTTCTGCCTTGCCTGGTGTGTCTGGGCCTGTTGAGCACTTTCGCGGCAGCGCAGGAAGCAAGCCCGCCGCCCAAACCATCTGCTGACGAGATCGCGGCCAAAGCGCAGCTTGCCGGGCATTTTGTCGAGGCGGCGCAGGCGCTGCTTCCGCCAGCCAATCAACCTTTATCGCATGGCGTATTGCTGCAAACTGCCGCTTTGCTCAAAGGCGCGATGCGTTTGAATCCGTCGGAGCCGCGCTATCCGCGCTTGCTGGCTGAGGCACAAGCCAGTATCGGTGATGTGGACGGCCAGATTGCATCGTGGACAGCTTATCGCAAGCTCGTTCCCGACGATCGCGTCGCACAGGCACAGATCATCGATCTGTATATCAGCCGATTTGAGACGGCCGACAAACGGCTGGAATACATCAATCAGCTTCTGGACAACGCCGCGCTCGCACCTGAGGTCAAGGCGCATATTGCAGCCATGGCGGTGCCGCTGCTCGATCAGCGCTCGCACGATCAGGCGCTTGCGATGCTGGCCCGGGCGCGGCAATTTGCATTGCTCCCGGAAGTTGCACGATTGCAATATATGATGCTACCGCAGGATGCCCAGCCGCAGAAGCGTGCCCAGGCCCTGCTGGACATGATCCTGTCCAATCCCGCGCAGGCCGATGCGATCATCGAGCTTGCGAAGCTGCTCTCGTCGCAGGGGCTGCCGCGCCAGGGCGCAAGCTGGTACGCGGTGGCATTCAATCTTTACCTGCGCGCTGGCATCACACCTCAGCATTCTTCGATGGTCGAATATCTTTGCGACCTCTTTGAATCAGGGCAGGGGCAGGTCGCCGGCCAGGGGATCGATCGAATGCTTCAGGCCGATCCCAATGATGCCGATGCCTGGTTCATCAAGCTTTCGCTCTCTGATCCGAAGCCAAATTTAGAGGCGGCGCGCACGGCTTTTACGAATCGGCTCGGAATGATCGCGTCACGCATCACGTCGGCGCAAAAGTCTGCTACCACGATGCCCGCCTCGGCTCCCACGACCGAACCGGTCGATCCGCAACATGTTTCCGCTGTTTCCGCAAAGCTCAAGCAGCCTGATGATCCATCGCTACGTGATGCGTGGGTTTCGGCTCTAGCTGATCTATCGTGGTTCGAGCTTTATTATGCCAATCAACCGCAAGCCGCCGTGCAGTGGATCGACGCATTGAAGTTGGTCGTCGCAACCGACAATGAAACGCTCGCCCGCTCTCAAGGCTGGGAAGACTTGCTTTCGGGCCGACTTGATGAAGCAGAGAAAGAGCTGAGTCCCATCGCAGATCGTGATGCCTTGGCCGAACTTGGCATGATTCGCCTGGCGGAACAGCGCAAGCAGACGCCTCAAGCCGCTGAGCGAGCGGAAAAGCTGGCATCGCAGCCGCACGCGGGCGTGCTGGGGGCAATCATTTTCTCGGCCCTTGCCGACAAGCACCTTCCGCCGACGACGGAGCCGTCGGAGTCGGCGCTTGCCGATCTCGTGGACAAATTCCCGATGGATTGGCTCAACGTGCTGGTGGCGCCGAACCGTTTTTATCAGCTATCGATGGATCCTGTCCAGGTGGCTCACCATCTCGGCGAGCCGATGATGGCGCAGGTCACCATCCGCAACATTGGCAAACAGGATTTAAACATCGGCTCCGGCGTCGATGGGCTGATTCAGCCGCAGCTCTGGTTTGACGCGGCCATTCGCGGGATCGCCCAGCAGGCCTTCCCCGGAATCGCCGCCGACCACATCATGTCTCGCTTCGTGCTGCATCCGCAGGATTCGATCACGCAGATTGTTCGCATCGATCAGCGCGAGCTGGGCGAGAGTCTTCGTCAACTGCCGATCGGCATGATCTCAGTCGAAGCCGACGTCGTGACCAATCCGATTCCCGGCGGCCGGCAGGTTCTCTCGACGCCGGGCGGCTATCCCATGCGCATGAGCAAGATCTTCAGCCAGCACAACGAGCCGCTCAGTTCCGATGTGACGCTCGGCCGATTCATCGACACGATGCAGGGTGCCGCGCCCGCGGAAAAGATGCTCGATTTGCAACTACTGGCCGCATATGTCCGGCAATATTCCGCAGAGGCTAACGATCCCAAGGTCAAAACGATGGCCAACCAGTACATGGATCTCATCGCCCGCGAGCGAGCCGATACCGCGCCGGAGGTTTCCAATTGGGCCAACTATCTGGCGGCCAGCGTGCTTCAGGGGCCTGCAGAGCAGCAGGTCATTGAACAGATGGTGTCGGCCAAGGCGCCGTGGGAGAGCCGAGTGCTGGGGGTGGCTGCGGCCCGACTGCTGTCGCGCGATCAAGAGAAGAAGATTGCGGAAGGTCTGGAAAACGACTCCGATCCGATCGTTAAAGATTTTGCCACCGCAACCGTCGAAGCGATCTCTCAGGCCGCAACTCAACCCACAACTCAACCTGCGGTGACGCAGCCGACGCAACCAGGAGCATGAAGTAAGCAATTGTTTAGCGGGCTCGCTTGCGAGCCGTTGACCGCGCGTTTCAATTGCAGCGCGCAACGGCGTGCAAGCACGCCCGCAAATCAAAGACCTTAAAATGATCCCGGTCTTACATTAATTCTATTACTTCTCCCGTCCCACCCACGGCACATCCGTGACTCCCTGCACATGATTCGCCCAGCGCGCCTGGACGAACAACCAGTCGCTGAGCCGATTGAGATAGCGAATCTCGATTCCGTCGATTTGGGTGGTCGCGGCCAGCGCAACCAGCAGCCGCTCGGCGCGCCGGCAGATGGTTCGAGCCAGATGAAGACGAGCCGACAGGTCGCTCCCGCCCGGCAGAATGAAGTTCCGCAGCGCCGGCAGGTCGCTCTCCGCTTGGTCGATCTGCTGCTCGAGGCGCGTGATCGCCGCCTCCTCAACCGGCGGCAGCGCCGACGCATTTGCACCCGGCGGCGTTGCGACGTGCGAACCAATGACAAACAGCTCGCTCTGTACGTCGGCCAGCATTGAAGCGAGTTTCGCTGCCGGCCCATTCGCGACCACCGCGGCCAGCCCGATGGCGGCATTCAGCTCGTCGATCGTTCCATAACAATCGATGCGCGGGTCCGTCTTGCTCACCCGGCTCCCGCCAAAGAGGCCGGTCGTGCCATCATCGCCGGTGCGGGTGTAGATTTTCATGGCCGAATGATCGGCCGATGGATGGAGCCGATCAAGCGCGACGCCTGGGGCGGCCAGCGGTGCATTATGCGATCGGTCGGAGCTTTTTTCTCCCTCTCCCGGTACTCCGCTGTACTCCGGGGGAGGGCTGGGGAGGGGGTCGAGATTGACAGACCAGCACGATTTTTCGTGGGTCGAACGAATGCCCCCGCCCTGACCCTCCCCCAGAGTACCGGAGTACCGGGAGAGGGAATTTGTCACCTGCCGACGACTGCGTTACGCAAGCGCTGGAGCCGCGCTATCATCTATCCCGGGCAATTTGGTATTCTTCCCGGCGGAAAGGAACGAAGGACGATGTCGGAGCCTAGTCAATTGAGCAAGGATCTGGTGCAGCGAGGGCAGCGCGTGTTGGTTCCCAATTACGCGCGTCAGCCGGTGGTGATGGCGCGCGGGCAGGATTGCTGGGCGTGGGATGCCGAGGGCAAGCGCTATCTCGATCTGTTTGCCGGGTTCGGCGGGGGAATCCTGGGTCATTGCAATCCGGAGCTGGTCGCAGCCGCGACGAAGCAGGCCGGCACGCTCTGGCACGTGGGCAATACTTTTTATACCCAGCCGCAGATCGAATTGGCCGAGCGGCTTAATCGCCATGCCTTCACCGGTCAGGCCTTTTTCTGCCACAGCGGCGCTGAAGCCAATGAAGCCGCCTGCAAGCTGGCGCGCCTGCGCGGCAACCAGCATGATCCCAAAAAGTGGAAGATCATTTCGCTCACGCACAGCTTTCATGGTCGAACGCTGGCGATGATTGCCGCGACGGGGAACCTGGCGATTCGCCAGGGATTTGAGCCGGACGTGCCGGGGTTCGAGCAGGTCGAAGCAGGGAATTTCGAGGCGCTGGCGCGGGCGGTCGATTCGCAGACGGCCGGCGTGCTGATCGAGCCGATCCAGGGCGAGGGTGGCGTCAATCTTTATCCCGAAGGTTATATCCAGCGCGTTCGTGAGTTATGCGACAAGCACGAGCTCACGCTGATCTTCGATGAAGTCTGGACCGGCTGCGGCCGAACGGGCCGATGGTTTGCCCATCAGCATTTCAAGGATGCGAGCGGCAAAGTCATCGAGCCGGACATCATGACGCTTGGCAAAGCGGTGGGCGGCGGCCTGCCGGTCGGCATCATGTACGCCAAGCCGCCGGTTGCCGAGCTGTTTGGCCCCGGCAAGCACGGCTCGACGCTTGGAGGAAACGCCATCTGTGCCACCGTTTCCCGCACGATTTTGGACATTATCGATCGCGATGGACTGGTCGAACGAGCCGCTCTTCTGGGCGAGCAGGCACAGGCGCGCTTGAAGAATGAGTCATCGATCCGAAACAAGATCGCCGAGATTCGCGGGCGCGGCCTGTTCCTGGGCATCGAGCTGAAAGAGCCGCCGCAGCAGTTCATGGACAAGGCGTTGGCGATGGGCGTGATCGTGAACCTGACGGCCAAGAAAGTGATTCGCATCGCGCCGCCATTGAATATCGAGCAGGGATTGTGGGCACAGGGGCTGGGGCTGATCACGCAGTTGATCGCCTCCCTCTGATTGGCCGCGGGAAAGGGCCTGCTATGCGCAAGCTATTGTTGGCCGCATTGGCGTTGTCGATCGCAGGTTGCCAGCCGACTGCGCATACCGTCGCGCCTTCAAAGCCTGCCGATACGCAACCGACGGCGAAGAGAACAACCGATCCAAGCAAATTGTCCGAGATTCCTGCCGAGGGCGATTATCTGGTTCTGCTGGACATTTATCAGTTGATTGTCCCGATGGGCGCCATCAGCCAGAACGAAGAATTCTGGCGGCGCGTCGATGAGGATCATGTCGATCTGGCCAATCACGACATGATGAGCCGAAATGGAATCCGCTATGGCGTCGCCCCCAC
>JANWHF010000145.1 GCA_025450555.1 Tepidisphaeraceae bacterium
CCAGAGGAGGATCCCCAGCCCCACGTCGGCTCCGCGCGAGAGCAAGAGCTGCGGCGCGATGAAGGAGCCGAGCTGTTTGATGAGCGTCTCATGGGTGATGGTTTCGATGCCGAGGTTCGTGCTCCAGTGGCCCAACATCGTATCGATGTTGGTCATCGTCTGCGGCATCGTTTGAAAATTACGTCGAATCGGCCCTGCCAGTGGCAGCGACAGGCCCAGCACGAGTGCGCCTGCGGTCGAAATCAGAGCTAAGCCAAGAAGGGCTGCCGCCAGCCCGCGCGGCAAACGAACCCGTCGCAGCAGGGGGCTCAAGGCGCAATCGACAATCGCGGCGGCAAGGATGCCGAGGACCACCGTGCTGATCGCGCTGAAAAACCAGAAAAACAGTGCCAGCGCCACGGCAGCCAGAAACATCGCCGTGAACTTTCGCGAAGAGGAAGTGGAGGCGTTTAAATCGCTCATGCGACAGGATTTCCCGCTTGCCAGCCAAGCCTTTGGTCGTGTGCCGTCAATCAAGTATAGAGGGCCGGTTCACGATATTGCAAAGTAATCCCTACAACCCGCTTGGCCGTCCCCAACCGGCACAGTTGCCCATTATCTTCAACCGAAGCAGAGAATTGCCGACGAATGTTCGCCGCCGCCGCGCAACCCCGCCAAATCTGAGGTAAGAGGATCAAAGCGCGTGAAAGGCGAGGCGGCGGCATGAGTGCTCATTTTGGCGTGAGCTGCGTGGGAATAGCATTGCTATTCTGCGCGCTGTCGTTTGGCGCGCCGCCTCTTGAGGCGCCTTCTGATGTTCAGCCTTCCGCATCGCCGGCGGTTTTATCGGACCGCAATCCCCTCGTTACGCCGCGCTCTTCACCGCCCGGGCTCATCCAACTGGATCCAACCGATGAGCTTTCCACGCCGCCCATACAGCAACCCGATAGGCCGCAGGATGTGGTCGTGAAGTCGCCGCCGGCATTGATTCCGGCGCTGGGTGTGCTGGCCCTGCTGATCATCTGGCGTCGATACCCCGGTTCACGACACCGTCACATGGCATTTAATTCAAACCGCCGCGCGCGATAGCTCTTCGCGGCATTCTTCTCCAACACATCTCCTCTCGACAATCCGAACGTGACTCGGATTGATTGACCTCTCATTCTGCTATATTTTGCTTCGGAAGCGGAAGGATATCGGTGTTCATCCGGCGTTTGTTGAAAATGAAAGTCCACGCCGAGGTGCCCGAGACAAGGTGCAGGATGAAATTGGTGTCGCCGGACTCGGCTACATTTCGACACGTCGTATTTCCTGAATCCCTTGGCGGACCGCCGGTGAACTTCACCACCACCGACGGCCAGCGCCGCCATCTTCCTGTCGGCCCCTCTTCGGCAGGAGCGATCGAGGAGCAGGCCTTCTTGCGGTGGCTGTTCCAGCAGGCAGGCCTCGATTGCGGCGACTACAAAATGGAGACGCTCCGCAGGCGTGTTCCCTCATGCCTCCGGGCATTGCGGGCCGCCTCGCTTTCCGACGCCAGGCAGATTCTTCAGCGCAATCCGGCGCTGGTGAAGGTCGCGATTAATAGCCTTGTTATTGGCGTCACCAGCTTTTTTCGCGATTCGAATGTTTTCGATACGCTGGCGAATCGGATCCTGCCGGAGTTGACCAGCCGCGGCTCCATCACCCGCATCTGGAGTGTCGGCTGCTCCGATGGAGCCGAGCTTTATTCCGTTGCGATGCTGCTTGCCGAGCGAGACCTGCTGCATCGGTGTTATCTGCTGGGGACCGATTGCCGCTCTGACGCGGTCAAGCGCGCTTCGGAAGGAATTTACGATGCTGACGCAATGAAGAATGTGCCCAACGCGTTGGTCGAAAAATATTTCGCCCGCGACGGCGACAAGCCGCGAATCGTTCCATGGATGCGCACGGTGGTGCAATGGCGCAGCGCAAACGTCCTTGAAGTTCAGGAGCCCGGCGGCTGGGACATGATCCTTTGCCGGAACCTGGCCATTTATCTTCGCGCTGACGCCGCGGGTAGATTATGGCAAAAGCTTCTGGGAAGTCTGCGCTCGGGTGGTGTTCTGGTGCTGGGAAAGGCCGAGCGCCCGCAGCCTGCGGAAAGTGTTTCGGTCATCGGGCCATCTATATTTCGTCGTAACAGGAGTTGATGGTGCTATTGCGCGGGGAAACAGTCATTCGTTCCGCTCGGCCGCCGACCTGGCTTGCGGCGCTGGTGGCGCTTGGCTGGATCGCAGTGATGGTTTTCGTGCGCATCAAGCCCGAGGAGCCCGCACTGTTGTCCATCGGATTCGCGGTGCCCATCGTCGTCATCGCCTGGTTCCGAAATCGCACGATTCTCTGGAGTTCAGTCGCCTTTTTCTCGGTGTTAGTCATCGTTGTTTACTTTGTGCTGCGACCGTCGCAGCAATCGACCAATATCCGCGAAGATCTGCTTTCGGGCGCGCTGGTGCTGATGGATATGCTCGTCGTCGCGGGCATCTCACATCTGTGGATCGTCAATTCCGAATCTCTCAACAAGCAAAACCGGCAGCTCGAAAGCACCAATACCGAACTGGCCACCCGCGAAGAGGAAATTGCCCGGCAAAATGAGGAGTTGCAGTCGCAGACCGAAGAACTGGAACGCCAAAGCGAAGAGCTGCGCGTCACCAACGAAGAACTGGCTCTTCGCGAGCGAACGCTTCAATCGCTTCTGGCCTTGTCGCGCACGCTCGTCACCCAGGTATCGCGCGACGACACCATGAAGCGCATCTGCGAGACCCTGGGAGAACTCATTCACGGGCCTGCCACGGCGTCGGCCATTCTCGAGCAGCAGGGGGACCAGCTTGTCGTGCGATGCCATCACGGCTTTGGCAACCAGGGCATCGCCAACGAAGTGATACCGGCTGCTCAATCGTTTGCCGCTCTGATTCTATCGCGCGGGCGCACCGGCTATATCGAAGATACAAGCTTGCGTCCCGACCTGATTCTCCCTCAGCCCGCGCAGGGGGAGCCGATCGGCTCCGTATTGGCCGCTCCGCTGCGCGTCGGCGGAAAGCCGATCGGCACACTTGAAATCTACAGTCGGGAAAAGCGCCCCTGGAGCGATGAGCAGATTTCGCTGGTCGAATCGCTTGCCGCGCAGACTTCCGTCAGCCTCGAAGCCGCGCAACTATTCGAGACCATCAATGGCGAGCGCGAGCGATTTGAAACGGTCCTGCGGACCGTCCCTATTGGCATTTCGGTCGCCAATGCGGATTGCACCGACATCCGCGTGAATCCCGCGGGCGCTGCAATTCTAAATGTGCCACCTGATTCCAATGTCGCCCTGCAGATCGCGTCGGGGAACTGGCTGGGATTTCGCGACGGCCGGGAATTGCCGCCCGGCGAATTTCCCATTGCCCGCGCCTGCCGGGGCAACGATGCGGCTGCGGAGGAAATCGAAATCGTGCTGCCGGGCAATCGGCGAAAGATGTTCCTGGTCAATGCCCGCGCGATTCGCGACAACAGCGGGCAAATCGTCGGCGCCGTGTCGGCTTTCGCCGAGATCACGCGTCAGAAAGAGCTTCAGCACGAGTTGGACCTTCGCCGGCGCGAAGCCGAGGAAGCCAGCGTCCGCAAGACGCGGTTCCTCGCCGCCGTCAGTCACGACATCCGCACGCCGGCCAACGCCATCAGCCTGCTGGCGGAGCTGATTCGTCGGACGGCGGCCAATCCAGCCATGTCCGCAGAGATTCCAGATCTTGCGCGCGAACTGCACGGTAGCGCTATTTCTTTGGTCAATCTCTTGAGCGATGTGCTGGACATTGCCCGATTCGATTCCGGCAAAGTCGAGCTGCAGGAAAGCGAATTCTCGCTCAACGAATTGCTGGACGAAGAACATCGGCAGATGCAGCCGCTGGCGCGCGAGAAGGGGCTGGAGTTGGTCACCAAAGGCTCATCCGAAGTCGTGCGCATCCGTACCGATCGCATCAAGCTGGCCCGCGTGCTGGGCAATCTGATCGGCAATGCCATCAAATTCACCGATCGCGGCCAGATCAGCGTTGAAGCCAGCCGGACCAATGACGGCGGCGCTCAAATTCGCGTCGTCGATACCGGCATCGGCATCGATCCCGAATTTCAGCGCCACATCTTCGATGAGTTCTTCCAGCTCCGAAACCCCGAGCGCGACCGCAACAAGGGAACCGGCCTTGGCCTGACGATCTGCAAGCGCCTGATCGACGCCATGGGCGGCACCATCGAGCTTTCCAGCACGCCGGGCACTGGAAGTATTTTCACCGTGATCCTACCCTCCAGTACCGTTCTCGCAGGGCACCGATAGACGCAAAATACATGGCTGAAAGCGACATCAAGAAATCGAGCATTCTCGTTGTAGACGACGAGCAGGAACACGCGCAGGTGATGTGCGAGGCGCTGACGCGCCAAGGGCACAAGTGCGATCTGGCCTATAACCTCCAGGAGGCACAGTCGCGCCTCGGACGCCGAAAGTATGATGTGGTCATCACCGACCTGGTGATGGAAGGGCGACGCGATGGTCTGGAGGTGCTGCATGCCGCCCAGAAGGCGCAGCCCACTCCGCCGGTGATTTTGGTCACCGCCCATGCCGACATTCCCACCTGCAGGCAGGCGCTCAACGAAGGCGCATATGACTACATCGAAAAGCCGCTCGACTTGGATTATTTCAGGGCCCAGGTGAATCGCGCTGCCGAGAAGTCGGCCCTCGAGAAAGAGAATCAGCTTCTCCACGAGCAGATCATCGATGTCAGCGGCTTCGAAGGCATCATCGGGCAAAGCGGCGCGATGCAGCGCGTGATGCAGACCGCCCGGCAGGTTGCCCCCACAGATATTCCCGTCCTGATCCTCGGAGAAAGTGGCACCGGTAAGGAGCTGATCGCCCGCTCCATCCACAACTTCAGCCAGCGGCGCAAGAGCCGGCTGGTGGTAATGAATTGCGCCGGCTTCGCGCCGACGATTCTTGAAGACGAGTTGTTCGGGCACGTCAAAGGCGCTTACACCGGCGCGAGTTCCGATCGCGAAGGGCGCTTCGAGCATGCCGACCGCGGCACGCTTTTTCTCGATGAAATCGGCGACATGCCGCACGACATGCAGGCCAAGCTCCTGCGCGCCATCGAGAATGGCGAAGTCGTCCGCCTCGGTTCCAATGATCCACTTCAAGTGGATGTGCGGCTCATCAGCGCGACCAACAAGAATCTCGATGAAATGGTGGCGGAAAAGCAGTTTCGTGCTGACCTCTATCATCGCATTAATGGCGTGACCATTCAGATTCCGCCGCTTCGCGAGCGTCGCGAGGACATTCCGTTGCTCATGCACTATTTCGTAAAGAGCGCTGCCGAGCGATCCGGGAAAAAGATCGACGCGATCGAGCCGGAAGTGCAGCAGGTGCTGATGAGCTACTCCTGGCCGGGCAATGTGAGGCAGATCAAGAAGGTTGTGGAGCTGATGGTGGCGTTATCGAGCGGGCCGAAGTTGAAGCTGGAAGATCTGCCGGCCGAGATTCGCCCGGC
>JANWHF010000146.1 GCA_025450555.1 Tepidisphaeraceae bacterium
AACCGGCCCGCTGGCCAGCCGCAACCAATGTCCAAGCCGCCTTTCCCCAAGCTCTACAATCTCGACTCCGACATCGGCGAGACAAAGGATGTGGCCGCGCAGCATTCCGATGTGGTCAAGCAAATGGAAAAGCTGGTCGCTGAAATGGATGCCGATTTAGGGATCAAAGGCAAAGGCCCCGGCGTCCGCCCGCCGGACCGAGTGGATGATCCAAAGCCACTGCTGATGAAAGAGCCAGCATAATCCACGAACCGCTCTACAAAAGTCTCCGGGCTTTTTTGCGCCTAGCCTGAATGATATAGTTGAATGGAACGTAATATGACCTATCGCGGGCACATTAAGAATGGTCAGGTGACTTTGGACGAACCGGCTCAATTACCGGAGGGCGCCCAGGTGAACATCCAGATCGTGGAAGCAAATGTGCGGATCACCAGCCCACGAAATCGTTTGCCGCTTCGAAAAATCACACCGATCGAGATGCCCGGCGATTCGCTGGCGGATGAGTTGGTTCGCGAGCGTCGGTGATTGATGCCCATTTAGTTCGCCGATTCTTCTGCTCTGTTGAAACGCTACCGAAAGGAAAGTGGATCGGCACGCGTTGTCGACCTGCTGGCAAATGCCTTGTGCATCGCAACTTGCCCAGCGACGAAATCGTACTCCTGAGCAGCGATGAAGAATTGAACGCGGCTGCTGCGGCGGAGGGCCTGAACATCGAAAATCCGAATCTGCATTCGTGAATCACTGGCGCCTCGGCGCAAGTTTTTCTCCCTCCCGCCCACCAACCGGACGTCACGCCGAATGGAAACAGCTCTCCTGCCCGCATTCCGGGCATCGGCCGGAGATTCCGCGAAGGTCGTAGCCACATCGCGCGCATCGGCCTGCTGAGATGCGCCGAAGTTGAACGAAGTGTGCGCGCATCATCGACAACGGCAGCAGGGCAGCAAGAAGCGCTATCGCCCAATCCGGAATTCCAAACAGCCACGCCGATGCTCGAACGGGTGTGCCAAGTCCCGACGCATCCATAAATCCCGCGGGACAGAACCAGAATCCCAGCAGATCAAACCCGGCGGCAATGCGAGCGCTATGAAGATACTCTGATGTCCAAGTGTGGGCCGACGGGAAAGACCTGCGCTCCCAGCCCGCGTATTTGCGGTTCCATGAGGCAGGGGCTTCCGCTCGTCGTTCCAGAACGATCGATCCGCGCCAGGAATAGAGGCTGAGAATCGAATCGCGCGACTCGGCGGGGCGCGTCCGATCGATGGCATCAGTAGTGGACATGCTGCGGATCCATAGCCAGCAAATGATAACGCAGAGCAGCAGCGAAAGCCCCGCCAAGATTGGGCGCGCGATATGGCGCATTGTTGTATTTTATCATCAGCGCATAAAAAAGCCGCCCGTCGGTGCGGGCGGCTTCGAGCGCGGGTTGTGATTCAGTTATCGATTCCAGAAGGGCGTGCCATACCCGCCGTATCCGTAGCCCACATTCGCGGCAGGTCCCCAGGGGGCGTAATAACCCTGATCGAGGCGGTGGAGATAGTAAGCATAATAGACCGCATTGCTGCCGGCGACTGCTGCGCTCCAGGCATAGGAATCGGTCGTTTCCATGTCGATGCGCGCCTGGGCGAGCACCTTACGCGCTGAGGCAATCTCCGCCGAGTCGCGAATCGCGCCGTCCAATTGATGTCGCATGTCACTGACGCGCTGACTGGCGGCAAGCATTTTCTGCCGCGCCGCTTTCACATCCGAGTTGTCGGCCAGCAACTGCACTTCAATCGCGCGGGCATCCGATGCGTATTGCATTTTCAGCGTAGCCATTGCCAGAATCGTTTCGCTGCCGCCTTTGTGCATCCGGCTGGCGCTCAGCTTCGCGCCGGTTTCGTCACGAAGGTGAATGATCGCCTGATACTTTTCATTGGTTGAGAGGCTCGCCAGCGCCTTCTCGCGAGCGGCGGTGTAATCGTTGTAGGCATCGCGCTCGGCGGTCAACGCGTGTTGATAGTCGGCCGACTGCTCGAAGCGCAACTGAGCACGGCGCACCGCCACGGCCAAATCGGTATCGGCCTGGCGATAGACCGCGCGGGCGCGCGTTGCCATCGCATTGGCCGTCGCCCAGTCATGAACCAGGCCGGTGGGGAAATCATTTCCCTGCTGCATATAGGGAGGATTGACATTCGGCCCGGCGGTACTCGTCGCCGGCGTCATGTCATTCGCAGCGCCAAAAGCAGTTCCCGTGATCAATGCCACCGCGGGAACAACACACATCAAACCGATTTGCCGAATCATAGCGAACCTCCCAGGTGCAATGTCCCACACTCGAACGACCGCACGGCTCCAAAGCCGTCATCATTCTAGACCCGCCAGCAGCAATTCTGATAGCAGAAATTCGCGAAATGTTGATATGCAACTATTTTAGGTGCATTCACTTAGGGGATTTCCCCTATGAGCTCTGCGGGGCATTTTTTCCTTTTCCATTGAATTCAATGCACTTAAAGCAAAAAAACGAAAGGCGACCCTCAGGCCGCCTTTCTGCATTTTTTGCATCGAAATAGAGGACTCAGCGTCACATCAGTCTTCGTGGCGTTCGGGGGGGCGCGGCCCGCGCCCGCGGTCGCCACCGCGTCCGCCTCGGCCACCGCCACCGCCGCCACCGCGATGTTCTCCGCCTCCGCCGCCACCGCGGTTACCGCGGTCGCCCGAAGGCCCGCCGCGCCCGCCGCGGAATTCTCCGCGCTGGCCGCCTTCACCGCGGTCATGATGACGATCGCTTTCGCCCTCATCGGGGCCACCCGCCGGCGCACCGACTGGTTCCGGCTCAGTGATGCCCAATTCCTTCAGAGCCGCCTTGCGCGAAAGCTTGATGCGTCCCTGATCATCGATAAGAATGACCTTCACCTGAATGTCATCGCCGATGTTCACCACGTCCATCACATTCTGAACGTAGTGATCGGACAGCTCGCTGACGTGGCACAGGCCATCGGTTTCCGGCGCGATCTCGACGAAGGCGCCAAAATCCTTGATGCTCACGACCTTACCGTTGTAGATCTTCCCGATCTTCACCTCGGCAGTCATCGCCTCAACGATGTCGCGGCACTTCTCCGCGGCAGCGGCGTCCACCGAAGAGATATAAACCGTGCCGTCGTCTTCGATATCGACCCGTGCTCCGGTTTCCTCCTGGATGGCCTTGATGTTCTTGCCGCCCGGGCCAATGAGCTTCCCGATCTTCTCCGGATTGATCTTGACGGTGAGCAGCCGCGGTGCCCAGTCGCTGATCTTGGGCCGCGGGGCCGGCAGCACAGCGCTCATCTTATCGATGATGATCATGCGAGCTTCGCGTGCGCGGTGCAGCGTTTCACGGATGGTCTTGTAGTCGATGCCTTCGATCTTGATGTCGAGCTGGATCGCGGTGATGCCATCGCGCGTGCCGCAGACTTTGAAATCCATATCGCCGAAGTGATCTTCTTCGCCGAGGATGTCGGTCAGAAGCACCGACTTATCGCCTTCCTTCACCAGGCCGACTGAAATACCAGCCACATGCTTTGAAATCGGCACGCCCGCATCCATCAGCGCCATGCATCCGCCGCAGCTCGAGGCCATCGAGCTGGAGCCGTTGGATTCGAGGATGTCGCTGATCACCCGAACGGTATAGGGAAACTGCTCGACGGTCGGCAGGACCGCGACCAGCGATCGCTCGGCCAGCGCACCGTGGCCAATCTCTCGTCGGCCGGGGCCGCGAATCGGCCGCACTTCACCCACACTGTAGCTGGGGAAGTTGTAATGGAGCATGAACTTCTGGCTGTATTCCTCGATCAGTCCATCGACCATCTGCTCATCCGAGCTGGTGCCGAGGGTGATGCTGCAAAGCGATTGCGTTTCGCCGCGCGAAAAAAGCGCCGAGCCATGCACTCGTGGAATCAGGCCCACTTCGATGCTGATCGGGCGAATGTCCTTGAAGCCGCGCCCGTCTGGCCGCACGCCCGACAGAATCGTCTCGCGCGTGACTTGCTCTTCGACTTCCACGAAAGCCTGCCGCAGCTTGCGCACTTCGTCGCGCTGCTGCATGATTGAAAGATAGCTTGCGTTTGGATCGGTCACCGCCGGGGCCATGCTCGTGATCAGCTCTTCCATCACCTGACGAACCGCATCGGACCGATCGCTCTTGCCCGGCTTTCCCTTCACTTCGCGAATCTTGTCCTCGACGCGCGTGCGCACCGCATCCAGAAGCCCCGGATCCAGCAGCTTGGCCGAGCCGACCTTTTCCCGGCCGGCCTTCTTCTGCAATTCCTCGATCATCCCGACGATCTCAATGATTGCGTGATGGCCAAACTCAATCGCGTCCGCGATATCGTCTTCCGCAACCTCGTGCGAGCCGACTTCGATCATGTTGACGGCGTTTTTTGTGCCGGCAATGACCACGTCCATATCGCTTTCTTCAAGCTGCGATACGGTCGGGTTCAACACGAACTGCCCATTGATCCGTCCAACGCGAGCATGCGCCGTCGGCGAGAGAAACGGGATGTCGCTGATGGCAACCGCCGCGCTGGCGGCGATCCCCGAGAAAATGTCCGGATCGTTTTCCTGATCGAAGGACAGGACGTTGAGGTGAATCTGCACCTCGTCCATGAACCCCTTGGGAAACAGCGGACGGAGCGGCCGATCGACCAGGCGGGCGGTGAGGATTTCTTTGTTGGTGGGGCGGCCTTCGCGCTTCATGAACCCGCCGGGGAATTTCCCCGCGGCTGCGCGGCGCTCGCGATAATCGACCTGGAGCGGGAAGAAATCGATGCCTTCTCGCGGATTGGCGCGGACCACCGCGCCGAACACGACGGTGTCGCCATATCGAACCGTCACCGCGCCGTCGGCCAATTTGGCCAGGGTGCCTGTTTCCAATACGAGGGCTCGGCCGCCGATCTGGCGCTCAACCTTGATGGCTTGCATTGTCAAAAATTCCTATGGGCCTCCATGGAGGGATGCACCAGCCCTTTAAGCCGGCAACTCAAAAGATGTGCGGAAAAAGTAAAAGAGAAAATGCAACGCACGCGCGCCGCGCCGACCTCTCACCGCAATCCATTGATGGGCGATAGAGCGGACAACGTTTCGCTTCTGCCGTTTTGCATGTTCTTTTTTACTCTTTCCCTTTCTTTCAAGCCGCTTTGGGGCTGGCGGGGAGGCAATTGCCTCCGCTGCTTTTGAGCCGCGTCCGTGGCAGCCGGAGGCCTTGAAGGCTGCGCGGAGGAGCGTCTCGTCTAAACGGTATGAAAACAAAGCGTGCCGAGCCGTTTTGGGCTCAGCACGCTTTAGCTTCCTTTACTTTCGCAGACCCAGCCGCCCGATGATCTGCTGATATCGAGCCCGGTCCTTGCGCGTCAAATACTTCAACAACTGATTTCGTCGGCTGACCAGCTTCAACAGCCCACGCCGCGAGGAATGGTCCTTCTTATGGACATCAAAGTGCTCGCGAAGGTGATTGATCCGCTCGGTTAACAGGGCAATCTGAACTTCCGGCGAGCCGGTATCCTTCTCGTGAATCTTATACGTCCCGACAATACTGTTCTTCTGATCCGCTGTAATCGACATCTGATCTCAATGCTCCCGACACCAGGCCTTCAGCTCCTCGGAGAACTACGCCCCGCGCCAAATGGCCGGTCAATATAGGTATCCGTGCCGCCCTCGCGGCATTCGGTTAGTGGGGCAAAGTAGTGCAATAGGCGGGAAAATGCAAGCGGAGGGCCTAACCGTAGCCACCGAAGGTCGCGTCACGGACAGCCCCCTTAAGGGCATTCAATATAGGGAGCCCCATGTAAGGTTGACGCTGCAAAGGCGACCCAACAAAACGCGGCGCAAAGGGCGACCGACAAGCCAATCCACTCCCAGGTCTTTTCTGGTCGTTTTCTCACCAACACATAGATTCCGGACGCGACAGAAATGATCGAAGGTGCGCATGCGAATGCGCCGACAAACACAACTGCCCCGAAAGATTGTGTGCCGCAAAGGGACACCGCAACGAAACCCGCGAGTACGATCCAGGGGATTTGTCCCAAAATCGCGACATAACAGATTACTAGAGCCACGGATCGCGTTCCGCCGCGTCTAACACCTCCCCGATATTCGAGGACGTTCTTATCTTCACGTTCGCCCATGGTAGCGGCCTTCTATTCTCAGAAGGAAGTGGCGAGAGCATCATCTCGCGCGCAGTCGGACGAAAGCAGTATATGCCCGGGAAATTAGTTTTATGTCACCAGGATTGCCCCAGCAGAAGAGTTCTCCTGTCCACGCCGCGGGCAGAGCGCAGCGCCGCCCCGGATCTCCGAGCGCTCCTCAAACCGCGCCCCCGAATCCGGGGCGGCGCGGCGATAAGAGAATCCGCGAAGTCGCAATTCCCAGCGCCGGCTGTGCCCCGGCGTGGACAGGAAGGGCTTTCGACTCGACCAAAAGGGTTCCCGCGATCGGTACTTCAACCACGTTTGAAGCACCGCTTACGCGCCCACCCGTTCTTCAATCTTCCCCAGGTGATGCTTCAGGTGCACGACGTAATCTTCGATCAGGAACCCCAGCGTGACCGGAGCATACGGCCCAATGATGCACCGCCGGTCCAACGACGCAGTGCTCACGTGCTCGATCACGTGAGCCAGATGATGAAGCTTCGGCAACGTTCGCGCCTCGTGCTGGCCCCACCGGCTTTTGACCTTTTGGACCACCGCCCGTAATCTTCTGCACCTTATGGATGAGCAGACCCGCGCCCAGTTGCGCCCAGGCACACGAGTGAAAGTCACGCAGCAGATCGCCGGGCGATATTATGCGTGGCCGACGGAGATCGTCGGCACCGTCGTTTCCTATCAGCAGAAGCCGACCGGAAGCTGGTATGCCCATTCGCGCAACGACAAGCTCTGGCTCGACCGCCTAACGATCCGCAAGGACGACGGCGAAATCACCACGCTGAATCTCGACGAATACTCGGCGATCGAGCCGATCGGCGGCGCTCGAGTGGAAGAAGTGTAAAACAATCCCGCGCGTGCATCGGTGGACGCAGCACTTTTCGGCTTAATCGTGGCGGATGTGATTGGCGAACCGGTCGATCTGCGCCCGCCGCCGGCGCCGGGGGGCCTTGGTCTACTCAATTCGATCACGTTGACAACCGGCGGAAACGTTTGCAATGCTGGCGTCGCGATGGCGAAGCTAGGGCTGCATGTCGCTGCCGCGGGATTGGTGGGCAATGATGTGCTGGGGTCTGCGGTTGTCGAGCGACTCAAGCAGCAGGGCGTCAATACATCCGGAGTATTTGCAACCGAATCGGCACAGACCAGCGCCACGCTCGTCGCAGTCGAGCCGGGCGGCGAGCGATGTTTCTTCCATACGCCCGGCGCGACGAAATTGCTGGACGCGGCTGCCTTCCGCCGATGCTTTCCAATTTTCAAGCCGTGCAAATGGATGCAGATCGGATACTTCGGCCTGCTGCCGGCGCTCACGCAAAGCCTGCCTGGATTATTGAAAGAGCTGCGATCCATTGCTCCCCATTTAAAAATTGCGCTCGACACGGTCAATCCGCCGGGGACTTGGACGGAGCTCGAGCCGATCCTTCCGCATCTGGATCTGTTTGCACCGAGTCGCACCGAAGCCGCCGCTCTCACGGGACAGAGCGAGCCAGCCGCGATGGTCGCTGCATTTCGCAAACATATGCCGGCGCGCAGCATCATCGGCATCAAGCTCGATGCGCAAGGCTGTTTTCTGGATGATGGATCCGCATCCGCTTTCGTCCCCGCGTATCCAATCAAAGTCATCGACACCACCGGCGCCGGCGACACCTGGTTCGGCGCGCTGCTGACCGGTTTCATCAAAGGCATGCCGCTCGAACAGGCGGGGCAACTCGCCAATCGCGCCGCCGCCGATTGCTGCACGGAACTGGGGGCATCGACCGGCGTGCAATCATTTGATAGCACCTTGTCACGAATTTGAGGCCAGGCAAATTCTCGACAGAATTCGTGGATGTATGCCCATTGGCAGCGCAGCTTCTGCGCAAAAGTGGCAAAAATTGCGTCCGTCGGCTTTACAACCCGTGGGAATCTGGTAAGACTTGCCGCAATTCGAGGCCCGCGCCGGGAAGAATGGGATCTCCCGCGGCGGAAAACG
>JANWHF010000147.1 GCA_025450555.1 Tepidisphaeraceae bacterium
GAGAAAAGAAAACGCTCAATGGTGAATCGGTCGAGGCGCCGCCGATTCAACTTCGCTTTCGCGATCCCCGTCGCTTCGGCGGCATCTGGTGGATGGGCAAGGACCAATGCGACAGCGGGATGGGGCCCGAGCCACTGGAAGTGCAGCCGCGGCAGCTTGCCGATCGATTGGCGCGCACGACGCGAGCAATCAAAAATGCACTGCTCGATCAGCGGCTGATCGC
Source organism: Tepidisphaeraceae bacterium (assembly GCA_025450555.1). Classification (GTDB taxonomy): domain Bacteria; phylum Planctomycetota; class Phycisphaerae; order Tepidisphaerales; family Tepidisphaeraceae; genus JANWHF01. The sequence continues at coordinate 224 of JANWHF010000147.1, forward strand.
GGGCCTGGGAAATATCTACGTTGATGAATCACTGTTTGAGGCGGGTATTCATCCGCTCAAGGCCGCCAACGAGTTGAGTTTTGCGCAAGTGAAGAAACTGACCACCGCGATAAAATCGACCTTACGCCGCGCCATTCGCCATCGCGGCAGCACGTTGCGCGACTATCGCGACGCCCAAGGGAAAGCTGGGGGCTTCCAATCCCTTCATCGCGTTTACGGTCGCGCGGGCAAACTATGTGCGGTCTGTAAGACGTCCATCGAGCGGATCGTTCTTGGTGGCCGATCGACGCATTTTTGTCCGAAATGTCAGCCGAGGTGATCCAAGAAAAAACCGGTGGGATGCTGAAAAGCATGCCACCGGTTTTTTGTTCGCTCTCATTTTAGCCGCCCCACCTATGGGGCGCGGCCGGTGGCGCTGGAAAGATCTGCCCTGTCAAAGCGCCGGACAACGCGACCTCATCCTTGACAAGCTTTCATGCGCTCCGCACGCACTGGACGCGCTCCACAAAGGAGCGGCTAAAGTGAATAAGGACGATGCTGAAGCATCGACGATCGTCACGCTTGTTGCGTGGTCCCAGCTTCCATCGCCTCGGCTTCTCCGGTAGTCAGATCGACTTCCGTTTCTCTTCCGCTGGAATCGAGATGAATGGCCTTATATCCGCCTCGCGCCAGGAAGTAGAGCACCAATAGCAGATAGCAGGCAGCCATGGTTGCGGGGACGCAGGCTGTGATCTGCAAGGCGCGCCGACCGCCGAAAATATTAGCTGCATCGACCGGCGCTTTGTCCGACTCGAGGTGCGGCTTTTCGGTGGTGTTGAACCAATGGTCCAGCGCCAGCAGACTCGCATCGTCCGGCTTCTTCTGAAGATCGCTGGTCAATTGCGTGCCGGCATCATCGATAATAGCCAGCTTCTGGCTATCGAGACCCTGCACGGGCTTGAAGAATGCAAATCGGTTTTCTTCGGGGGCCTTGACGCGGTTGTAGGCCGCCTGATCGGTTTGAGTCAGATTCGCCGATGCATTGCGGTCATACGTATAGCCGATGCCCGGTCCACCCAGGAAACCGGCCGAAAGCATTCCGATACCGCCGGAAAGGCCCATCGCCAGCGCACCGCCTTTGGGGAAGCGCTCGCCGATGACACCCAGCATAGTCGGCCAATAGAAGCTCTTGCCGATCGCGAAGACCGTGGCGGCGATCCAAATCACCGCGCCGGTGCTGGGATAGCCCAGGAAATACAACCCTGTTGCACCGCAGCAGGCCGCGATGAACAACAGCCCCAGCGGATTAATTTTGTGAACGATCGGTCCCGCGCAGAACCGCAGGATGATCATGATGATCGAGCAGTAGGTGAACAGGAGGCTGGCCCGGCTCTTGAGGGTGTTGTTCAGAATGTTCTGAATCCAGCTATCGGTGCCCAGCTCGACGTAGCCGATCATCGCGTGAATCACGAAGAGGAAAATCAGCATCGGCGCGAAGATCGCGAGAATCATCTGCCCGAGCGAAACGCCCGCCGCCTTGGCTTCGGAAATGGGGAACTTTTCCTTGAGCGTTACATATCCAAAATAGAGGGTCGGGATCAGATAGACCGAGGCCAGGATTTCCCAGCGTACGTGCGCGATGGCCGGCTGCTGCCCGGTAAACAGGTAGCAGATCACGCCACCGATCATCAAACCGCCGGGCCAACCGGCATGAAGGATGTTCAGATAATGCGTTTTATTTTTGGGAAACAGCGTTGCCGTTAAAGGATTGATGGCCGCTTCACATAGCCCTTGAGCCAGCGAGAAGATGAAGGTGCCGCTGTAAAGCGTCCAGTAGGCGGCCCGCTGCCCATGGGAATGGTAGATGGGCCCGGCCATCATCGTGACGACTTCGGAAACCAAAAGCAGGGCAAAGGCCAGCAGAAGCAACGCTCGGTAGCCAACGGTGTCGGCAAAGAAGGAGAAGAAGATGATGGTGAAACCGAAGCCCGCCAGGCCGGCGCCGGCGATCACGCCCAAGTCGCTCTTGGTGAAGCCATATTGAACGCCCCAGTCGCCCAGGACGCCTGCGCGGACGGCAAAGCCGATTCCGACGGCAATCAGCGTCATGAAGCTGGCAATAAAGATGCTGCGCTGGGCGCGCGGACTCAGCGCGGGCTCGGGGATGCCCCCCGCAAACGACAATTCCGCCATAAAAACCTCCGCCAAGAAACGAGGAAAACGAATGGATGGGATAGATATCTCGAACCTACATCATGCGCGGAGCCGGCGGAAAACTCAAATAATCCTTTCAATCGATCAGGGATTAGTTAATAACGATTTGCCGCCAATTCACGCGCATCTCGATAAAGATTCCCTCCCGGCCACACAACTTGGACGGTCCTCCTTCGCGCCCATCTATACAAAACGCGCATCGCGGCCGTTTGTTGAGCGTTATCGGGCGACCCCTACCCCCGTTCCTCCGCGAACTCCACGCTGTAATTGGGGGCTTCGCGGGTGATGGCGATGTCGTGGGGATGGCTTTCGGCCATGCTCGCAGCTGAGATTCGGCAGAACTTGGCCTGCTTGCGAAGCTGCTCGATGTTTCGCGTTCCGCAATAGCCCATGCCGGCCCGCAAACCTCCGACGAGCTGATAGACGAAATCGCCCAGCGGCCCGCGATAGGGCACGCGTCCTTCAACCCCTTCGGGGACCAGCTTGCCGCGCTCTTTGACGCCGGCCTGTCCGTATCGGTCACTGGAGCCGGCGATCATTGCGCCCATGCTGCCCATGCCGCGATAGGTCTTGTATCGCCGCCCCTGGTGAATGATCGTCTCGCCCGGCGATTCATCGAGCCCCGCAAACAGGCTGCCCATCATCACCGACGACGCCCCCGCGGCAATCGCCTTGGTAATGTCGCCGGAATGGCGGATCCCGCCGTCGGCAATGACCGGCACGCCCGCCGGTTCCGCGACGCTGACGGCATTGAAGATCGCCGTCACCTGCGGCACGCCCACGCCGCTGATGATCCGCGTCGTGCAGATCGCGCCTGGGCCGATGCCGACCTTCACCGCATCGACGCCCGCTTCGATCAAGTCGCGCGCGCCTTCAGCTGTCGCAATGTTGCCCGCGATCACCTGAATGTCCCAGTTCTTCTTGATCTCGCGAACCGTGTCGATCACGTTGCGGCTGTGACCATGAGCCGTGTCCACGACAACCACATCCACATCCGCGCGGATCAGCGCCTCGACGCGGTTAAAATCCTTCACTCCCGTCGCCGCCCCCACGCGTAACCGCCCGCGCTTGTCCTTGCAGGCGTTGGGGAATTGATGCAGCTTGTCGATGTCCCGCATGGTGATCAGCCCCGCCAGGCGGCTTTCCTTGTCCACCAGCAGCAGCTTTTCGACCTTGGCGATGTAGAGAATCCGCTCGGCCTCCTCCAGCGTCGTGTTTTCCGGCGCGGTGACGAGGTTTTCGTGGGTCATCACTTCGCCGACCTTGCGATTGTCATCTTCCTGAAACTTCAGATCGCGGCGGGTCATGATGCCCAACAGCCGGGGCGGCTTGCCGTTGTTGCGCAGACGATGGGTGGGCTGGGCGGGGTCGCCTTCGGGGATGATCGCGTCATCGACGATCGGAATTCCGCTGACGTTGTATTCGCGCATCACCCGCCGGGCCTGGCCGATCGTCGCGGCGGGCGGCAAAGTGATTGGATCGACAATAACGCCATTTTCGCTGCGCTTGACCTTCTCCACCTCGCGCGCCTGGTTGGTCACCGACAGGTTTTTGTGAACGATGCCGATGCCCCCCTCCTGCGCCAGCGCGATGGCCAGCGCCGCCTCGGTGACCGTGTCCATCGGCGCGGAGAGCATCGGAATATTCAGATCGATCGCGCGGGTCAGGCGGGAACGGGTGTCGGCGTCGGCGGGAACAAAATCACTGCGGGCGGGAATCAGCAGCACGTCATCAAACGTAATCGCGTCACTGACGATCTTGGAGTGTTCCATGTGAGAGAAATACGGGAATACTTCTGCGCTGTCAAGGCAACTTGACGCGCGAAAAGCTGGATACCGGTTGCTCGATTACGCGCTCTTCCGGGCCAGCAGATACTGCAAGCCCTGAGTGAACAATTCCGACCGTTTCATGCCGGCCGAGCGCGCCAACGCATCAGCGCGCTTGAGCAAATCTCGCTCGATCGTCACCGTCACCGCGCGCGTCCCTTTCCCAATCTTTGGCCTGCCCACCATTCTCTTGATCACCGGCTCCAGTTCGGCCAGTTCCGCCCGCGTGGGCCGGCGAAATTTTTCGCGATGATGTTCCAGATCGTCGATGATCTTTTGCTTCTCCGCGTCGGTCAGCGCGTCGAAGGCCTGGCCCGTCAAATCCTTCATTTGCTTTGTGCGTTTCATGGTGCTCCGATCTAACGCCTCCTGCGACGCGTCGTTAGCGGCATAGCGTGGATCACATAGATTGTCTTGCGGTCATCGTCTATCAGAAACACGACTTCGATTACGCGATCACCAATGCCTCGCCCCACGACCTGCCATTTCTTTCCAGCCGCTTTACGCAGCCGCCGCGCGCGAAACTCGCGACGAACGACCGTTTCGATTTCCTCGATTGTGCAACCATGCCTTGGTTGCATGTTCAAGGTTCCAGGCGTTCCATCGAAATCCGGCCACCTCAATATTGTATGATAAAATGAGCGCCCGTTCTAGAAGCTGTTCAAGATTCTGCAAGGCAACTTTCCTTGTCCGCGGCTTTGCCCCTCCCCGCGCAATTGCCGGAAAGCCCGATGCGCAACTTCTTGATTTTCTTTGGCGTTAAGGAACAATTCGGCTCGCCGGAGTTTCTCTTCGGGCATGATCGCTGGAGTTTAATTTTCATGACGCGTCCTCCGCTCGATTTGCTGACATCCCAGAGCTTCCCCGATCTGGCGGCCGCGGTGCGCAAGGCTTCGGACTCGATCGTCCAACATTGGGTGGCGATGGTTCGCGATGCCTTGCCCAAGTGCGATGAAATGACCTTCGGCGAAGTGCGCGACAGCCTGCCGCAGGTGCTCGAGCAGATCGCTTTGGCGCTGGAGCTGGAGCAGGCGCCGACCGTCCGATTCCTGGGCGACATGACCGCCGAGCATGGCGTGGTTCGCTTCAACCAGCAGTTCAACCTCAGCGAAGTCCTCCAGGAATACGCCCTCTTGCGGTCGGTGATGTTTCAGGAGGTCGGCGCCGCCATGTCGCGCCCGATGAGCGTCGAGGAAGTTGCTGCGCTGAACGTCGGCCTCGACGTCGCCGTCCGCCGAGCCGTGGTCTCATTCACCAGCCATCAGGAAAAGCAACTCCAGGCCGCCACCGAAGCGCAAAGCAAATATCTTTCCTTCCTCTCCCACGACCTCCGCGGCGGACTCAATGGCGTGTTCCTCATGATCGAAGTACTCAAGCGCGAATTGTCGGGCGAAGAACGCCTGGCCGAAACCGTGCAGGATCTCGACGTGATGCGCCGCTCGCTGCTGGAAACCGTCGGCACCATGGACCGCTTCCTCCATGCCGAGCGATTTCGCAAGGGCAAAGTGCAGGTCCGCCCGGGTCCAATCCGCGTGAAAAATCTGTTGTCGGATATTTCGGCGCAGTTCTCCTATCAGGCGCGCGACAAGGAGCTGGAGATCCGCATCAATGTGTCGGCCGACTGTGAGATTGTTTCGGATCGAGAAATGCTGTCGCTGATTCTCCAGAACCTGATTTCCAACGCGATTAAATATTCGCAACAGGGGCTCATCGAGGTCGACAGCTCAACCACGCCGGATACCTGCAAGATATGGGTGAAAGATGGCGGGCCGGGCATCGCCCCGGAGAAGCTCACGAAGCTCTTTGCCCCCTTCGAGCGCGGCGAAACGTATGGGCAACCGGGCGTGGGATTAGGTTTATCGATCGCTCACCAAGCCGCAAATTATTTGCATGCGAAGCTATGGGCTGAATCAACGGTGGGAAAAGGGTCTACGTTCTACGTCGAGTTGCCACGAAAGCTGGAACCGCGCCCGTGAGCAGACTCAATCCCACTTAAAGATGCCCTTACCCCACGCGTAGAAATAGGCCACCAGCAGGATCACCACAAAGACGACCATCTCCCCCAGCAGCAATCCGCCGATGCCGGCTTTGCCAAGATGCACATTGGCTGAATAAATCGTCGCCCAGGGATAGAGGAAGACGATTTCCACGTCGAACACCAGGAACACCATCGCGACGATATAAAAGCGCACGTTGAATCGCTTGCGCGTATCGCCGATCGGCACCATGCCGCTCTCGTAAGTTTCTTCCTTGCCCGGCCCCGTCCGCGAAGGCCCGAGGATGACTGAAGCCGCCACGTTCACCACCGCAAAGAGAATCGCAATGATGAGCAGCAGCACGATCGGCGCCCAGGACCCATTGGGGTCCGCGCCCAGTTCCGCGAGAATCGAAGCACCGCCAGTCAGGATAGGACTCATCGGGGGATACTTTATGGATGGAAGGATGAAATGCAACGAGGGGGCGAGGGGAGCTTATTGGAAGCTTTTGCGCGATGGTTGCTTCAGCGCCGCTAGACGCGCCCCACAAAGGGGCGGCTAAAGGAGTAAGGACGATGCTGAAGCATCGACGATTGAGTTTTGATCGCGCGAGGCGCGCCAATTGAATGATTCGCGCGGATACCCACCTTTAGTTAGCCGCCCCTTTGTGGGGCGCGTCTAGCGGTATGGAAATCATTAGACCGCCCAAGCGCCAACTCACGCATCCGCGCGTTCTGCCCCGCTCAAATGCGCCGCAAGGACAACCGCGGCGCGAAGCACCGTTTCCAGCGCGACGTCCATTTCCGCATCGAGCGTCGATTTGATTTTTAACGTTTGCTGTTCGCGTGAAATGACCTGACACACCCTCCCCTCGACGATTCCCTCTGCGCCGCAGATCAGCGCCATCTGCCCGCTTTCGAGCTGTCCGGGGGGAAGGCCGCGGAAGACCAAGGCAGCGCCGGCGGGATAGGGTTCGATTGGACACGTTGCCGTCAAAGCAAACGCATCTGGGGCGCCCGAATAGCGGACGGGAAGGCGCTCGGCGGCATCAGATGGATTGGATTCATAAAACCGCGCCAGGCCGCCTTCGACAAGATTCCCCACGACCGGCACGCCATGCGCGGGCTTGCACCAGCGCGCTTCATAAC
>JANWHF010000148.1 GCA_025450555.1 Tepidisphaeraceae bacterium
CAACGAGATCGATCATGAAATCGGTCGTGCTGCGCACAAACCCGGCAGTGCAGAGCGGGCCGCGCGACGTGATCATCGGCAGGATGTAGCCATGATCCAGAATCCGCTGGCGATGCATGCCGATGCGGTGAAGCGTCAGGGCCGCGAAGGCGTCGGCCTCCACTTCGTATTCGGGGAATTTATCGATGTCCTCCAAACGATAGAGCGTGTGATATTCGCTGGGCGTGTTGTCCTGCCAGAATTTAATCTTTGCCCCCAGCACCGAAGGCTCGGCCGCCATCCCGTATTCCATCCACCAGGACGGAACGAAGATGATGTCGGGAAACTCCCGCATGATCTTCAGGTTGGATTGGAACCATACTTCTGGATCCAGGAAATAGTCCAGGTGCTTGATGCCCAGGTACCCCGGAATCCAAGGACTGTCGATGATCAGCGCCATCGGGATCTTGTCGAGCTTTTCCCGACGTGCGGCTCGCTTGAATGTGTTCCATTGGTGCGGAAGCATGCGTTGCGATTCTCCAATCGAGGTTTATCATTCTAATATAGTTGGCGTCCACAACAAAATCACCATCCAATTCAATTTGCGGTCGTCTGAGCACCGTTGTTTGCTACTTCACCGGTATGAGTTCGATCGCTCGGAGGTCGATCAGCGCACCTGCGATTGGAGGCTGAGCGCGGGCGGTCAGATGTTGTCGGCCAGCACTGAGCTTCATCTGCCCAACAAGAATCTTTCGGTAAGTATCCCAGTTGCCGGTGCTTTCGATTTTCAACGCAATGCGCTCGGTGCCGCACTGCAAAACAAGGGTATTGCCGGCGCTGGTGTTGTCGCAGGCATATTGAATATAGACGTCGTATGTTCCAGCCCGCGCGGGCTGCATCGACCAGATGGCGTGATCGTCATCGGCTGTCCACCAACCAAGATTGCCATACTGGCGTTCGAGCGTCAGTTTGCTGCCGAAAATCTCACAGGTTTCAGGAAGAAGCTGAAGCTTGCCGTCGCTAGTGGGCAGAACCACCTGCGGGTTGTTCCCTTCGAGGGTCCGTCGCTGGGCGGGCGGGCCTGCTGCGCGGACGAAGGCGATCAGATCAGCCAGATTCTGCGGCGACATGCCCGCCTCAAGACCATCGGGCATGAGCGAAAGGCCGGTGCTTCGAAGGAGTTTCAGATCGCTGCGCAGAATGGTCTGTTCGATGTTCCCGGGCAGTGCCATGGTGACGCTGCTGCCACTCTCCCGTCGGAGGATGCCGCTGTAGGTCTGCCCGTCCTTGGTTTCGGCCACATAATTCACGAATTGCGGTTCGACCGCGCGATTGGGGTCGAGGACTGAGATCATCAAGCCCTCTACTGATTTATCGCCGACGCCTGCCAGGTCGGGACCTACCGCGTTCCCCTGCCCACCCAGACGATGGCAGGGTACGCAGGTTCGGCCGAACACTTCCGCACCGTGCGCTGCATCACCATTGAGGGTGAGAACCGGCTTGAATGAATCGATGACCTGCTGCCGATCGGGCTTGATCGTCTGGGCCAGCAACTTGCGGGCGCGCGATCGCAGGCCTGCATCGCGCGTCTGAAGAATTCGTTGGCGATGCGGTGCATCAAGCTCGTTGGGCAGCACTTTTTTGGCATCGATCGCATCGAGGAGCACTGCCAGTCCATCGCGCCGCGCGAGCAGCGCATCGAGCACCTGTGTACGTCGGCTCGGCAGATATTCCTTCCACCCCGCCAGGAGAACGCGCGCAGCCTGAGCATCGCGCACCTTTGCGAGTGCAGCCACGGCCGCCTGTTGTATCGATTCGGGCGTTTGCGGCGTCAGAAAGCTCGATAGCAGTTGCAAATCATCTGCAAGAGGCGATTCCTGTCGGCCCAGCAATCGCAAAGCCGCCGCCCGCTCGGCCTCGGGATGCGTCGAGTCTTTTGCAATCAAGCGGGCTGAATCGATTGACGCGTCAACGCGCTGGATGGCATCAGTAACTTCCCTGCCTCCGCCGCGTGAAAGCTGTGCCAATGAAGAATTGCCCGATTCCAGTACGTCCAGCACATCGGCTACCGTTGAAAGCTGTTTGACGAAATTCGCTTCGCGATTCGGTCGAATAGCGGATCCGACTAGCATAGCTGTGGCATTTTGATCCCCCATGAGCAGCGCGAGGCGAAGCAGACTGTTGCCAAATGTCGAATCGTCCTGTTGCGCGCTAGCAATGAAAGCTTTCCCGACAGTCTGAATATTTTCTTTCGAAATCGAGCTGAGAATCGCCGCACTGAGGTATCGATCATCCGCCGCGCGGACGGCAAGTTTCGCCAGTGCGTCCGCGGCACGAAGATTGTTCCACTCGCCAAGCGTGTAAGCCAGTTGAAGCTGAACCTGCGGATCGGGATCAGCCACCATTTCAGTCAGTCGCGCGCCAATTTGTGGAAACTTCTCGAATCGTCCTTCGCAAAGTCGAATTGCGTTTCGTCGCACTCCGGCTTCCGAATCCTTTAAGCCAGCAAGTAGTAAATCGCCATCCAGCCCATCGAGTCCTTCCAGCGTGCATAGCGCATGGAGCCGAGCCAGCGGATTTTTCGATTCCCGCGCGAGCTTGGCCAGCAAGGGAATGGCAGCTTTATTCCGCTTCTGCACGAGCATCTGCTGGACCATGTCACGCTGCCATCCACTGGGTGTATCCAGCGCCGCGACAAGCTCCGCAAGTGAAAGACGATCCAATCGCGGGATTGGTCGCGGCTTCACGCCCGATGGGAAGACCCGATAGATCCGCCCTTTATCGTGCCCCGCGCGCAAATCCAGCCGCGTTTGCCAATCCTTTGGTATCCATTCCGGATGCTCGATGACGTACCGGTACATGTCTGCAATCCAGAGTGCCCCATCCGGCCCCACTCGAATCATCGTCGGCCGGCACCAGTTATCCGAAGACGCAAAAAACTCCGACTGCTGTTCATCCTCCGCCCGGCGACTGTGATACAGCACACCCTCCCGCCGCAGTATCTCGCGATGCACCAGATCATGCACCGGCTCACTCACGAAACTGTTGCCGATGAATGCGGGACCAAACAAGTCATCGCGATACATAATGACGCTGTTGGCTGAAGTAAAATGATTGGCTCCCCATGGGTCATTAAAACGAGGAAGCGTCCGGCTGGTGGGGTAAACCGCCGACGCCCCGGGCGTATCGGACACCTGCGATCGGGGATCGGGCGGCGTGAGATACTTATTTCGCGCCAGGTAATGGTCAACCAGCACATATTGATACATCGGGTTGGTATTGTCGCAGCCGAACCAGTCGCCCCAGTTATTCATGGTGTGGCCATACTGGCTCTGGCCGGTTTCGGTTTCGATGAGGCCATCGTCGGGGCGGATGCGGAAATCGCGCCCGCTGATGCTGACGGGCTTACCGCCCTTGAATGAAACGATGGAGCCCCCGCTGTTTCCATTGGCGCCGTGAATCCAGTTATCCAGGCCCCATTGCAGCCCATTGACGCGATGCTGCTGGTTACCTTCATTGAAGCCGCGGTAGAGGGTTTTGCGATAATCGCAATGACCATCGCGCTTGGTGTCTTCGGCATAGAAAATTTCCGGCGCATCGGTGACCAGCACACCTTTGCCCCAGGGCATGATGCCAGTTGGAAAGGGAACGTGATCGAGAAAGACGGTGGATTTGACGTAATGGCCGTCGCCATTGGTGTCTTCGAGAATTCGGATAACGCCACCGGGCGTGCCTTTGCCGTCAATTCCCAGCGGATAGTCGCCCATTTCGACAACCCAGAGCCGACCGTCCGGCCCCCATGCAAAAGCGATCGGATCTTGGACCAGAGGCTCTGCCGCGGCCAGTTCCACTTGAAATCCCGGGCGGGTTTGGATGCTTTTGAGGGCTGCGACGGTACCCCTCGGCCCCGGCTCGGTCGTTGCCAGTAGTTCGCCAAACGTTTTGTGCTCCACCACATCCGGCAACGTATCGGTATCTTCATTCTGCACCCACATCGCGCGGTTCATGAACCAGGCGCCGTTGTTGGCGCCATTGCGAACAATGGCCGGAATTTGCGAGCGGTCGCCAGGCCTGCGCTTGCCTGATGTGACCTTTCGGCTCCAGCCGTCCTTGATCGAACCCCACAGGTAAAGCGCGTATTGCTGCTCGTTCGAGAACAGCACATCTTCCAAGCCGTCTTCGTCGATGTCGACAAAGCGCAAGCCGGCGTCGCGTCCCTGATCGTCGACAATTCTCGTACCGGCCGGCAGCGCAAAGGGTAATTTGCTCCATGAATGCGATGCTTTGTCCAATCGGTAAATTGATTGCCGGTTCGAATTGCTGACAATCAATTCGCATTGTCCATCGTTGTCGATATCGCGGAGCCGAACGCCCTGATCGATGCCCTGCCGAGCTGCAAGAGTTCCACCACCAAGGTCCAGAACTGCCCGCAACTCGCCGTCCTCAACCCACTTCCCGTCAGCAAAACTCCAGGCTCCCCGCGTCGATTGATTGCTGACCAGAACGCTCGCAGCTCCATCCGATCGGATGATTCCAAACCTCGCCCCCGCATCGACTGAACGTCCGCCAGCACCGCGGCTCACGATCTGTGCCGGGAATGGCATATCGATCCAGTTCTGTGCCTTCGCATCCCATAGCCGCGTGAAATGGGCCTGCGAGTTGCCGACGACCACATCGAGATAACCATCGTTATTCAGATCGAGCAGCCGAACGCCGTTGTCTGCTCCGTTGTCGTCGCGAAGCGATTGGCCAGCCAGCAGGTTTTTATTGATCCGTTCGACCGCATCGCGGAAGGTCAAAAATCGCACGCGGCGGCCATACTTTTTGTCGACGTAATCGACGAATTGCCCCATCTGCTCCGGCTTGCTCCAGCCATAGGGGTGAAAGACCAGCGTGAATACGCCCTTCTTGATCACCGTCGCATCGAGTTGCGCCTCCCAATCCTTCAGCAATTGCGGATTCCCATCACCCTGAATGTTGTGCGACTCCCAATCGCTTGGCGTGATGCAGGGAAATTCCCAGCAGAGTTTTCCAATCACGTACGGATAAGGGTAATTGCGAATCGAGTTGGCGAAGTTTGCGAAGGGAACATACCTCGCATACCGATCTTCCGATCGATCATTCAGCACCAAGTCGCGCGGAAGAGCGGGATCCTCCCAGGTGAATCGATGAAACACCGAACTATCGGCTTCGAGGAAATTCCCGCGCTGCGTCGTACGATTGAAAATTTCCGCCAGCAGGCGAGGGCTCAGCGTATTTTTTGAATCGCAGCAAGGCGTACGGAACGCGATGGCATGATTGCCGGGAATCGAGTTCATCAAGTCAACGCAATCGTCGAAGGTCTTGCGCGCCTTGGCGAAATTACCGCCTGCGAGAATGGGGCAGGGATGATCGATCGTATGAACTTCGAGGCTGATTCCTTCGTCCAGAAACTTCTTGAGCTGAGGATCGGTCGGATTCACCTTGCAGGTCATGATGCTGATCGGGGCGCGGCCGTCGATCTGCTTGAGCCGGTCGATCGCGGGGCTGAGGAATTTCTCGTAGCGCGCAGGGTCGCGCATATCGTCGATGGCGATAATCACCACCGCATCCACGCCCTTTTCCCCCACCCACTGCGGCATAATCAGCTTCGGGAATGACCGCGAAACGTAATAAGGATCGCTGTCATCAAGATAGGTCAAGCGGTTGGCGTCTGCCGCATACGCAGTTGTTCGCGTTTGACACAGCAGCCAAGCCCCAAGAGAAATGACGACCATTAAGAAAGATCGTTTCATGCTGGATTATCGTTACACGGCGGGCCGCCGGACGCAATTCTGGTCCGCGACAAACGATGACAATCGATTGATATCGACAGTTTCCTGCCCCATCACTAGAATTGCCCCGTTTAAGGTTGCATTGTATAGCGACTGCTTCAGCAGAAAATCCGAGGCAATTGAAAATGAGTCGAATTCGAACGAAGCGAGCTACGGCTGCTTCGCCCAGCGCGCCAGTCGAAAGCACCACCGCCCGCCAACGGGTCGGCAAGGAGGTGCGCCGGCTCATTCTTGCCGGAGAGCTCAAGCCCGGCGAGAGACTCACCCAGCAGCATCTGGCCAAGCGATTCGGTGTCGCCCAGAGCGTCGTTCGTGAATCGCTCCTGGAGCTTCAGTTTACCGGCCTCGTTCAGATGATCGACAATCTGGGTATCTTTGTCGGCCGGCTCAATAGCGATGCGCTCATTCAGGCGTATGAAGTACGCGAAATGCTCGAGGGGCTGGCGGCTGGAAGCTGCTGCGATCGCGCCAGCCGGGCCGACCTGCGCGAGCTTTCGAACATGGCCGAGGAGATTTACAAGCTCGGTGTGGCGGGCAAGGAGGATCAGCGCGGCCGGCTGGATCGCAAATTCCATTTGCGCACGATTGAGATCTCGCGCAACGATGTGCTGGTTCGGCTGATCGACGCTTGTCACGTCTTGGGCATGACTGTGCAGGCCAGCCGCCCGCATGGCGTCATCCGCCGGGAACATCTGGACATCGTTTCCGCAATCGAAAATGGCAATGCCCGCGAAGCGGAGCGTCTGGCCCGGGAGCATGTCGCCGGCGCGCGAGAAGCGCTGCAAAAGCAGATCGGCCAGGGCGATTTTACCCCGCGATGGGTTGTGGAGGATTGATGTCTCTGGTCAACGCAGCCATGCTGGTCCGACATGCTGCCGCTCATCGTTATGCCGTGGTTCAGATCAACACCAACGGCGGCACCTACGACATCACGCGCGCCATCATCGAAATGGCCGAGGAAGAAAACGCTCCGGTGATTCTTGGCGCGTACGAAAACAATCTGAAATACCGGGGTTACGAATATGCCGCCATGCAGATGCGATTCTTTGCCGAGCGGGCGCGCGTGCCGGTTGCAGTTCATCTCGATCATGGCGGCAGCGTCGAGGCCTGCCGAAAGGCGATCGATGCAGGATTCACTTCAGTCATGATCGACGGCTCCACGCTTCCCATCGAGCAGAATATCGAGCAATGCCGGGCTGCTGCAGACATTTCTCGCCCCCGAAATGTCAGCGTTGAAGCCGAGGTTGGCGAACTTCAGAAGCTCAATCCCGACGGCTCAATGTCCGAAGTCAAAAATCTGTCCGATCCGCAAGAGGTCCACAAGCTCTCGCGCGAAGGAAACATCGACATGCTTGCCGTCGGCATCGGAAACGCGCACGGATTTTATAAGGATGCGCCGAATATCCGCTTCGATCTTCTGCAAAAGCTTGCCACGGCATCCTCTGTACCGTTGGTGCTGCACGGCAGCACCGGCTTGGCTGATGATGTCATTGACCGCTGCGTGAAAATGGGAATGGCGAAAGCCAACCTCGGCACCCTCATTCGCACAAGATGGGTTGAGCACACCGCTGCGGTCATCGCTGAAAACCAGCATATGAATCATCCGTGGCGCGTGGGCCAGGCGGTAAAGGATCGCCTCAAAGCCGACATTGCCCATATGCTTCGCGTCACCGGCTCCTCTGGACGTGCAAGGGATCTGGTTGCATAGCTTCTGGAATCCTCATGTTTGCGAGGCGTGGAAAACTTCTGGTGATGCAGGGTGGCGGGCCGACGCCGGTGCTGAACGCCACACTGTTTGGCGTGCTGGATGAAGCGAATCGAGTGGCGCAGTTTGATAGTCTGCTGGGGGCGCAATTTGGCATGGAGGGGTTGGTCCGCCGCGACTGGATTGACCTGTCCTCGATCTCGCCTTCCGAGCTGCGGCGCATTCGAATGACGCCCGGCGCAACGTTGGGATCCACTCGCTACAAACCCACTCCAGATGATTTTCGGCAAATCATTGATCGCCTGCGTCGCGATGATATCCACTCGCTTCTGCTGATCGGCGGCAATGGTTCGCTTCGCGGCGGCTATGCCATCGCGCAGGCGGCACGGGATCTTGGCTTTGACCTTTCGGTGATCGGGATTCCCAAGACGATCGACAACGACATTCCTTCAACCGATCGCTGCCCCGGATATGGCAGCGCCGCGCGATATGTTGCGCAGTCTGTGCGCGATTTGGGAATGGATGTCAGTGCTCTGCCCCAGCCGGTCTCAATCTTTGAAACGATGGGTCGCGGTGTCGGTTGGCTGGCCGCGGCTTCGGTGCTGGCCCGTTTTGGCGACGATTCGGCGCCGCACCTCATTTACCTACCTGAACAGCCGTTTGAACTTCCACGATTTCTCACGGCTCTGGATCGTGTCGTGAAGCGGCTGGGCCATGCGATCGTCGTGGTTTCCGAAGGCATAAATAAAGCCGATGGCAAGCCAGTGTTTGAAACTGGCGATGTGACTCAGCGTGATGCGTTGAACCGCGCCCTGCCGGGCGGCGTCGGAGGCTATCTTGCCGACGTCGTCACTCGCGAATTGCATATCCGATGTCGATGCGAAAAGCCCGGCCTCTGCGGGCGAGCCTCGATGCTGCATTTGTCGGCTCAGGACTTGGCCGACGCCGAGCTTGTTGGGCGGATGGGCGTTCGCGGCATCGTTCAAGGACTTCGCGATCAGGCGGTCTCGCTTCTTCCACTGAGTGAAACCGGTTCCAAGGAAGATGGTTGCGGATTTGTCCCGCTTTCCATGATGGCTGGCGAAAGAAAGCTACCGCCATCCTGGATCACAGATGAAGAAGTGGGCGTTTCTGAAGCCTTCATTCAATATGCCAGGCCCATCGTCGGCGAGCTTCTTCCGTACGCTCGCCCGTTGGCAACAATTGCAAATTCCGGATTGAAAAGAGGTAATCCGTAATGTCATCGAGCCAGACCATCGGCAACTCGCCATTTCGCAAATTGGGTTTGCTGACCATCGGTCGCAAGCGGCCGGGTTTTGATCAGCAGTGGAACCAGATCATGCGAACCAAGGCCGACGAGGCTTTGGCGGCGTGTGGGTTTCAAGTCGTCAGCGCAGAGCAGCCTGTCATCGACGATCAAACCACCCGCGCTGCGATATCGCTGATCCGCAGCAATGGATGCGAAGCGCTGCTCGTGCTTCAACCCTCGCTGGGGAATGGGCAGCTTGCCCTCACGGTTTCGCAGGAATGGGATGCGCCGCTCGTACTCTGGGCGACGCCTGAGCGCCAGGAATCGAGTATCGTCAGCTCCTGCTCGCTGGTCGCCCAGCATTTGTGGGCGTCGGTCCTGAGGCAAGCGGGCCGGCCGTTCGAGTTTGTTTATGGCGATCCTGACGATCGACAGACGCGCACAGCGCTCACGACGGCTGCCGATATTTGTCGGACCGTAGCCGCGCTAAAGCATTCAAAAGTGGGCTTGGTTGGCCAGCACGCCCCCGGCTTTTTGAACATGGCGGTCGATGGGCCGTTGATTCGAAAAGCCCTTGGCGCTCAGTTGCATCCATTAAGCCTGCCGCAATTCATCGACCGCTCGCGGGCGATCGACGGGCAGGCGGTTGTCCGAGACGTGGCCGCAGTGCGTGAAATGAATCTACCGCTCAAGGGCGTCACCGCAGCCGACTTAGAAACCAATAGCCGCTATTACCTCGCCCTCGAGCAGCTCATCGAAGAGGAATCACTGGATGCGATGGCAGTTCAATGCTGGCCCGAGCTTCCCAACGTGATTGGCCAATGGCCTTATTTGGCCTTCAGCCGACTCAATGATGAGGGACATGTCGTTGCTCTCGAAGGCGATGTGGATGGCGCGCTCACTTGTCTACTGGCCAAGCTTCTGAACTTAGGCGTCGGCTTCATTACCGACTGGCTCGAGCACGAAGAGCATTCAATCACCTTCTGGCATCCGGGCAACGCCCCACTTCAACTGTGCAATCCCATCGGCTCGCCTGATGGGCCCTCTCTTGGCGAGCATTTTAATATCCGCAAGCCGCTGGTGGTCGATGGACCATTGCGGGCCGATCGTCCGGTCACCATCGCGCGGTTGTGGTGCTGCGACGATCAATATCATCTGACTGCGTGTGAAGGGCGCGCCGTTCCACCTGTTCGAAAGCTGACCGGCAACCATGCCCTGGTCGAAGTACCCGATCGCGACGTCCGTGAGTGGTTCGATGAGCTTTGCCACGCAGGGATGCCGCATCATGTGGTGCTGTACGTCGGCCACCATCGCGACACGTTCCGCCGCCTGGCGCGGGCGATGAAGATCAATTGGGTGCCCTGAAGTTTCGCGAATCTTGGGTTGCATTGGAAAAGAGCCGCGCACGCAGTAAGCGGATTCGGCGCAACGCGCAAAGATAGGAGATAAGTTCATTTTCTCCGATAATGTACTCATCCCGTTGTTACGGAACGGTGGGCGCCTGGTCCGCTTACTGCGTGCGCGGCTCTTTAGTCAGCTGAATCTATCATGATCGATAATGATCGTTGACGCTCTTGTGTTGCGGCGATAGAGTGCA
>JANWHF010000149.1 GCA_025450555.1 Tepidisphaeraceae bacterium
AGCCTCGAGATTCGGCTCATCGAGGACCTGCTTGACCTGGCGCGACTCGGCAGCGGCAAGATGAATTTGCACCTGGAGCCGGTCGATATTCACGACCCGTTGCAATCGGCCGCGCAGGTTTGTGAGCCCGAGGCGCGCGACAAGGGGCTGGAGATTGTTACGGATCTTTGGTGCAATCCATTGATTATAAATGGCGATGTCGTGCGATTGCAGCAGGTCTTCTGGAACCTATTTCGAAACGCCATCAAGTTCTCAAATCCTGGCGGGAAGATTACCGTTCGTACGAGTCTATCGGATTCGGGATCTGTATCGCGAGACGGCGAAAGGATTGTCGTGCAGGTGAACGATTCAGGCATCGGCATCGACCCCACCCGCCTGCCGGCGATCTTCGAAGCTTTCGAGCAGGCCGACCGCGATGTTGCCGCACGGTTCGGCGGGCTGGGGCTGGGGTTGGCCATCTGCCTGGCGCTTGTCGAAGCGCACGGCGGGAAGATCAGCGCGGCAAGTGGCGGACTCGGACTGGGCGCGACTTTTACGATCTCCTTTCCACGATTCTTTGATGAAGCGAAAGCCCGCGCCGACGCGCACCGCTCGTCTCAAACTGCTGATGAAGCATCCGATGCCATTCGCGCTGAGGCCCACTCATGAGCAGACAAACGGTCTTGGTGATCGACGACCACAAGGAGCTGGCCGAGCTGGTTCAGCGCAGCCTCGAGCAGGAAGGCTTTGATGTAATCATCGCCGGCGATGGTCCCACGGGCCTGGAGATCGCGCGCCTGCATCGGCCCGATCTGATCATCCTCGACCTCACGCTGCCGGGCATGGACGGGTTGGAAGTTTGCCGGCAACTGCGAAATGATCCGCGCGCGGGAAGAACACCCGTCATCATGCTGTCCGCTCGCGCCAGTGAAGATGATCGCGTAATCGGCCTGGAGCAGGGGGCCGACGATTACCTCATCAAACCTTTCAGTCCGCGCGAGCTGCTGGCGCGGGTGCGCGCGGCGCTGCGGCGCATGTCGATGCTTAAAGCAGGGCGGTCGATGATTCGGGCCGGAGACCTTGCCATCGATCTTCAGGGACACCAGGTAACGCTGCGCGGAAGCAAACTTGCGCTGCTCCCCAGCGAATTTCGCGTTCTGGAAATGCTCGCATCGGATCCCGGGCGCACCTTCACTCGCGATGAAATCATCGAAGGCGCGCTGCGCCACGACGAGGCGGTGACGGAGCGCACGGTGGATGTGCATATCACCCGGCTTCGCAAGAAGCTGGGTGATGCCGCCGATTTGATCGAGACGGTGCGGACGGTTGGCTACAAATTCCGTGGGAACGAATCGGACCAGTCATCGTCCGAAACCTGAAACTCGCCGGTTGATTCCGGTGAAGGCATGATCTCGTGGTGCCGCTCGAGCTCGTAGCGGGCTTTGCGCCCTATGCCGGCCTCGGGCGCAGCGAGAAGCGCATCGAGATAGAATTCAACTGACATCAATTCATCCGCCGAGTACCAGCCACTGCTTGCCACGTCAACCTCCATATCGAGGCGCTCAAGTCAAGTATAATTTTAGCTGCGGCCGGTCCATTTTTACGCCGCGAAGCGCCAGTTCCGCGTGTCATTCGGCCGCCGTGGTCTTGTAACGCTCCAATCGGCGAATTGTTTGACTAAGGATTATTACTGATTCGTGAAACGCGTCACGAAGCAGGACCTCGGTTCAACATCGACACATCGAAACCCTTATAGTCTGGTAGGTCGGCGCCGAAGTAACGGGGCTTGCGCGAATTTCATCGGTGGAGTGGATCGCATGTCGTTGGTTCGTTTTTCCCTGAGACAGCCTTACACGGTTGCCGCCCTGGTGCTGCTCACCTGCCTGCTGGGGGTGTTTGCCACCACGAAGATGCCGACCGACATCTTCCCCGAAATCAATATTCCGGTGGTCAGCGTCGTCTGGACCTACAACGGCATGAGCGCGCAGGAGATTCAGGATCGAATCCTGGTCAAACACGAGCGGCAAATGGCCTCTCTTGTCGATGACATTGCTCACATGGAGGCCAACAGTTACACCGGCGTCGGAGTGATCAAGGTCTACCTCCACGAAGGCGCCGATGTGAGCCGCGCGGTATCGCAGTTGACCAGCAGCGCTCAGACGGTGCTGAAGAGCATGCCGCGTAATGTGACGCCGCCCCTCATCCTTCGCTATGGCGCCACGGACGTGCCGATCATTCAGCTCAGCCTCTCGAGCGATCAACTGCCCGATGAGCGCATGACCGATTTCGGACAGCAGGTCCTGCGCCCCAACCTGGCGGTCGTGCATGGCGCCTCGGTGCCTTATCCCTACGGCGGCAAGCCTCGCGTGATGATGGTGGATCTGGACGCGGCGTCGCTGCAGGCGCGTGGGATGACGCCGATGGACGTGGTCAACGCCCTCCAGAAGCAGAACATCGTCTCGCCCTCCGGCGACGTGAAGATCGGCGATCAGGATTACCCCGTGGCGATGAACAACAGCCCGGATGTCATCGATGCGATGAATGATTATCCGGTCAAGGAAGTCAACGGGAAAACCATCTTTCTGCGCGACGTGGCCTACATTCATGACGGGCACGTCGTGCAGACCAATTCGGTTGCCGAGAATGGCCGGCCCGCGACGCTGATGACAATCCGAAAGACCGGCGGCGTATCAACCCTTGCGGTCATCGACGGCGTGAAAAACCTGCTTCCCGAAATCCGCACACTGCTGCCGGCGGGAATGCACGTCAAGCCCATCTTCGACCAGTCGATGTTCGTCAAGGCCGCCATGAACAGCGTCTTGATGGGCGGACTGATGGCCGCGGGGCTGACGGCGATCATGATCCTGCTGTTCCTGGGCAACTGGCGCCTGACGCTGATCATTCTCGTATCGATTCCACTTTCGATCGTCGCGGCGCTTCTGGCGATGAAGCTGATGAACCAGACGCTCAATACCATGACCCTCGGCGGCTTCGCGCTGGCGGTGGGCATCCTGGTCGATAACGCCACCGTCGTCATCGAAAATGTCGAGCGACACTTGGGCCTGGGGAAACACATTATTCCGGCCATCGAGGAGGGTTCAGCGGAAATCCTTGGGCCGACGCTGGTTTCCACCATCGCCATCTGCATCGTCTTTGTGCCGGTTTTCCTCCTCGAAGGCGTCGCCAAATACCTCTTCTCGCCGATGTCGCTTTCAGTGATCCTGGCTCTGCTGGCCAGCTTTATTCTTTCCTTCACGCTGGTGCCGGTCCTGTTCAAGTACCTGATGCGCGGCTACCTCGCCCGGCATGGCAATCGACCCGGCGCGCATGATGTGGTCCGCCGACAGCGCTACAATCCGGTTCTTCTTGCCCACGAGCTGTTCAATGGCGGCTTTAACGCCTTTCGCAACGCGTACCGCAATTACGTGTCATGGGCGGTGGCTCATCCCAAATCGACCAGCGCATTTTTTGTGGCATTGATCGCCTTTTCCTGTCTGCTGTTTCCAAGACTTGGCATGGACTTTTTCCCGGCAGTCGATGCGGGACAGATGCGACTGCACGTTCGCGCGCCGGCTGGAACCAAGCTCGAAGCCACGCAAGCCCAATTCGGGAAGGTTGAGCACGAGATTCGGCAGGTGGTCGGCAACAATGAAGTCGACGTGATGCTGGACAATATCGGCCTGCCTTACAGTGGCATCAACATCGCCCTGTCCGACTCGGCGACCGTTGGGCCGATGGACGGCGAGATCCTGATTTCCCTCAAGGAGCATCATCGGCCCACGGCCGATCATATTGCCGCCCTTCGGCGCGACCTGCCTCAGAAATTCCCCGGCATGACCTTCTTCTTCCAACCAGCGGACATCGTCAATCAGGTGCTGAATTTCGGGCAGCCCTCGCCAATCGACATTCGCGTCGCGGGGCCGCGGTATCTCAAGAATTACGCGGTTGCCCGCAAAGTGCTGGCCGATCTCAAAAAGGTGCCGGGAATCGTGGATGCACATATTTTCCAGGTTCCCGACGCGCCGGACATTAAAATCGACGTGGACCGGACCCTTGCCGGCACCATGGGAATGACGCAGCGCGACATCGCCGACAATGTCCTGGTCACGCTCAGTTCCAGCGCGATGGTGTCGCCAAACTACTGGGTCAACCCTTCCAGTAACATCACTTATCCGCTACTCGTGCAGACTCCCGCCTATCACATGGACAGCATGCAGGAACTGGACAACCTGCCGGTTACGGCTTCCGACGGCAAAAACCGGCAGTTGCTCATGAACTTGGCCACCGTCAGCCGGGAAACGGCCCCGATGATCCTGTCGCAGTACAATATCCGAAACGTCTTCGACGTTCAGGCTGACGCGCAGGGGCGCGATTTGGGTTCGGTCGCCACCGCGATCGACAAGGTTCTCAAGGCGGATCAGCCGGCCGCGAGCACCGCGATTCACCTGACGGTTGGCGGCAAGATTGAGACGATGCGGACCAGCTTCTTCGGGCTGTTCATGGGAATCGGATTGGCCTGCGTCTTGGTCTTTCTCCTGATGGTCATCAGCTTCCAAAGCTGGCTCGATCCGCTGATCGTGCTGATGGCTGTACCTTGCGCACTGGGCGGTGTCATGTGGATGCTGTTCCTGACCCACACGCACATCAGCGTGCCGGCGCTCATGGGATCGCTGATGTGCATCGGGCTGACGACGGCCAACAGCATTCTGGTCGTGGCGTTTGCGAACCAGCGCATGGAGGCCGGTGATGATGCCCTGACTGCCGCGATCTCGGCCGGTTATACACGCCTTCGCCCCGTGCTGATGACCGCCGGCGCGATGGTCCTGGGCATGATTCCCATGGCTCTGGGCATTGGTGAAGGCGGCGAGCAGAACGCGCCGCTTGGCCGGGCCGTCATTGGCGGACTCGTTTTCGCGACGTTTGCAACGCTGATTTTTGTGCCGGCAATGTATCGACTGATGCGCGGCCGAGGCGCCTCGGGGGTGGTGCGGGTCTGAGCTGGGCCAGCATCGTTTTGAGCATTTGAGGAACCGAATTCATGTACAATGATCCGCCTCCCATGGAATATGTCCGCAAAACGCCGGACCACGGAAATGGAAAGAACACTGTGATGAAGAGTCTCGAACCCGTCGGTCGCCCACCGCATGGCGATGAAGGCACTTCGCACGTTCCGATCCATTATTCGCGCACAACGGCGCGCAGCGTGACCGTCTTTGTAATTCTTGTCGTCGCGGCGTTGGGGGTCATCTTCGTAATAGGCCACCGCTCCCGTGCCCACGCGGAGATGGAACTATCGAACGCCACCTTGCACGAAGTCGAGCAGCCCGTGCCGGTTGACGTCGTGCATGTTGGACGCGCGCCGGCGGCGGCGTTCCTTGGGTTGCCTGGCCGCACTTCGGCCTGGTTTGAAACCACGCTCTACGCCCGAGTCAGCGGCTATGTGCACGACTTCAACAAGGACATCGGAGATCACGTCAAGGCCAATGAGGTGCTGGCAACGATCGAAACGCCGGAATTGGATGACCAATACACCGCGACCCTGGCCAAGCTTTCGGAACTGCAGGCCGAACGAAACGTTGCCGATAGCGCCGTCCATTTTGCGGAGTTGAGCTACAACCGCTGGCAGGCGGCGGTGCCTGCAGGCGTCGTCGCCATCCAGGAGCGCGATCAGAAGAAAAGTGAATGGGACGAGGCGGTTGCAAAGCTCAAAGCGGCCGATGCCCAGATCAGCTCCGGCCAGGCCGACCTTGAGCGGCTGAAACATCTCCAGCAATTCAAGAGCGTCCAGGCGCCGTTTGATGGCGTCATCACCGCCCGAGAAGTGGATAAGGGATCGCTGGTCACCGCGGGCAGCACGACCAATACTACGCCACTGTTCACAATCGCTAAATACGATACGGTGCGTGTATTCGTCGATGTTCCCGAGGCGGCCGCCCCGGACATTCATAATGGAATGGAAGTGTCAGTGAAGGCCCGGGAGTATCCCGGCCGTGATTTTACTGGAAAGGTGGCCCGCACCTCCGAAGCGATCGATCCAGCCACGAAAACTCTGAAAGTGGAAGTGGACGTACCCAATGCAAAGCTCGAACTTCTGCCGGGCATGTTTGTAATGTCCACCTTCCGCACCAGCCGCGCCCATCCGCCGCTTCGCGTTCCCGCGTCCGGCCTGACGTTCGGCCCGTCGGGCCCCGAAGTGGCCGTGATCGGGCCGGAGAATCGCGTGCAATTGAGGCCCGTTACCATTGGCCGGGACCTGGGCAACGAAGTGGAGATTTCCTCGGGATTAACTGGCAATGAGACCATCGCATTAAACGTGGGCAGCCAGGTCGCCAATGGAGATAAGGTCGATCCGCACGACATCGACGACCCTGCGCAGCTGCGCCCGCAAGCTACGACAGCGGCAGCGGTAATGCCGGGCAAAACGAACTAAATGGATGAGATTTCGCGAAAGGGCACCAGAACAAGCGGTGGTGCCGCCGGGCCAGCTTAGCCGCGACGCGCTAGCGGAGCGCTTTCTGCGCTTTTGAGTAAGCGCTCCCCTAGCGCGTCGCGGCTAAACTGGGCTGACTCAAGTATCCTCGCGAAATGACAGTGATCCGCCCCTGCAAGGTCAACCTTCAAGATCCTCCAAGATGAACCGCATTTTATTTCGCGACTGTTTGAAACGTGCAGCGTTGGTGGCGTCGGCGCTCGGCGCTCTTTGCATCGGCGGGTGCGTGGTCGGGCCCAATTATTCCCCGCCGCGCATGCAAATGCCCGCCCGTTTTGACGGAAACTGGCAGACCGGTTCCACGACTGCCGCCACGCGCCCCGGCGCAGACACCCGGCCCGCAAGCGCGACGCGGCCTGCATCGACTACGAACGAACCGCCCGATCTCGCGCACTGGTGGCATTCGCTCGATGACCCGGAACTCGATTCGCTGGTCGATCGCGCGGTCGCCGGAAATCTCGATCTTCGCATGGCCGCCACGCGCCTCCAGCAGGCGCGGGAACTGGAATATGCCACCGGCGGCGGCATCGTGCCGGGCATCGGCTCGGTCCCTTCGATCAACATGAGCGTCGGCGCGGGGCGAGGCTCGGGGACCAATTCCGCCCGCGGCCGCGTCGATGCGCCGCTGCATGCCGGCACCAACACCGCCGGTCTTTCGGAAATCACGCACGTCGCCGGATTCGATTCGGCATGGGAACTGGACCTCTTTGGTCGATTTTCCCGCGAACTGGAAGCCTCTCGCGCCGACACCCAGGCGGCTATGGAAGCGCGCAATGAGATGGTCGTCATTCTCGTCGGCGAAGTCGTGCGCACCTATAGCGACCTCCGCGCCTTGCAACTGCGTCTGGAAATCGCGCGGGAAAATGCCGCATCTCAGGGGCGGATTACTGATCTCGTGCGATTGAAGTTTCAGCAGCAGCTTGGCCGCGAGCTGGACGTTGCCCTGGCCGAACGACAATTGGCCACTTCCCAGGCCCAGATCGCGCCGATCGAAGCGGCCGTATCACAAGCCGAGCGCGCTCTATCCGTGCTCCTTGGACAATATCCCGAGCAGCTTCGTGGGGAGTTGGAAAACGTCTCGCCGCTGCCGGCAACCCCGCCTCAGATCGGCCTGGGCATGCCGATCCAGCTTCTGCGCCGCCGACCCGACATCCGTCGGGCTGAGCGCGAACTTGCTGCTTCTACCGCGCGTATCGGCGTTGCCACCGCCAACCTCTTTCCACGAGTCGCCCTCACCGGCGGAGCGGGCGTCCAAGGCCAGGGGCTTGGTCGCACACCGGTCGTCAACAGCATGGTCTGGTCGATCGGGCCGAGCTTCTATTGGCCTTTCCTGGATTTTGGAACGCTCGATGCCCTCATTCGCGCACAGGATTTCCGCACGCAGGAGCTCTACTTCGGCTACCGCGCCACAGTCATCAATGCCGTGCGCGAAGTGGATGATGCGATCAGCAATTACTCGGCCCAGCAATCCCAACTTTCGAAGCTGGCGACAGCCGTGAACGCCAGTCGGCGTG
>JANWHF010000150.1 GCA_025450555.1 Tepidisphaeraceae bacterium
ATGATGCCGGCGATGGCAAGCCTCTTTCCGCCCCCTTCGACGCCGGTCTTGCTCACCTGGTTGTATCCGATGATCCCGAAGATGATCGCCAGGATAGGCGGAATGACCAGACAGCCCGCGGGAATGCCGATGATCCCGAGCACGAGCGAGGCCACGCAGAATCCGTTGCTCGCGCCGCCCGATTCGACGGTGGTCCCTTCCATCGTGAAAGGCATGCCGCAACCCTTGCAATTGTTGGCTGAGATCGGGCTCATCGCGTTGCAGCGCGGGCAGCGTATATTCTGCTTGCCATCGTCGCTTCGGATGATTTGCGGCGCGCGATCCCCGGCGGCGGCATAAGCATGCACCGGATGAGGATCCTGTTTGATGATCTGCCGGGTCTTGGGATCGATCAGCCGCCCATAGCGATCGCGGATGGGGATGGTGATGTTGTTGCCGCAGGTCGGGCACTGGCCTTCCTGACCGCCCATCGCTTCAGTGGCTTCCAGTCGCGAGGAGCAGTATCCGCAGTTGAATCCGTAGCGCACGCCGCCGCGCTGAAGAGACGAGAAGGGCGTGCCGGTTCGTGGAAGCGCCTCGGTGCCGGCGAGTGCCCCAACGCTGACTCTCAGCGCCTGCGCCGGCGCAGTAGTCGGCACGCGCATGGTCGTCAGGCAAGTAGGGCATCGAACGAGCTGGCCCCCCTGCGCATCCTCCGCAGACAGCCTGGTGCGGCAGACGTGACAATCAAAAACGATCATACCCTTGTCTACAATCCTACGCCTGCAAACCCGCTGCGCCAACTTGCGCCAGGGCTGTAGTGTTCCATTGTGGCGAGCGATCGGTTTTATGTGGCACAGCCGCCCTCGGGTGTGATTCGAATCGAAGGCTCTTCGTCGCGAACCACAGCCGAGGGCGGCTGTGCCACATAGCTGCCTATCCAACCCTCAAAGTCATTCATGCCAATGGATTTTTCCACACCTCATTTCTTAAACTTGATCAGTGCGGCATAATCCACGGCAGAGACTGAGAAATAAACATGCTCGATAATCTGACCCAAAAATTCGGCGACGTGTTCCGCAACCTTTCGGGGCGCGGGAAGATCAGTGAAGAGAACATCCGCGAATCGATGCGCGAGGTGCGCACGGCACTGCTCGAGGCGGACGTCAATTACCAGGTCGTCAAGGACTTCACCGACAAGGTCGTGGAAAAGGCGATCGGCCAGGAGGTGATCCGCAGCCTCAAGCCCGGCGACCTGATGGTGAAGATCGTTTACGACGGACTCGTCGAACTGATGGGGCCGGTCGATACGCGGATTTATTTCGTCCAGCCGCCGCCGACGGTCATCATGATGTGCGGCCTGCAGGGCTCGGGCAAAACCACCACCTGCGGAAAGCTGGCCCAGTTTCTGGTTGGCCGCGGAAATCATCCGATGCTGGCGGCTGCTGACCTTCAGCGTCCTGCTGCCGTCGAGCAGCTCCGCACGCTCGGGCAGCAGGTGGGCGTGCCGGTCTATGCGGATGACACCAAGATCGCTCCGCATGGGGAAGTTTCCAAAGGGGCGGCGGTTTCGGTTTGCCGGGCGGCAATTCAGCAGGCCAAGCAGACCGGCCGGGATGTGGTGATTCTCGATACCGCCGGGCGATTGCACATCGACGAAGAACTGATGGAAGAGCTGCGCGATATTAACACGCAGCTTAAGCCGCACCAGGTCTTTCTCGTGATCGATTCGATGAGCGGCCAGGATGCGGTCAATTCCGCCAAGGCATTCAATGAGAAGCTCGAGATCGACGGGCTGATTCTCACCAAATTCGATTCCGACACCCGCGGCGGAGCGTTGCTTTCGGCAAAGGTCGTCACCGGCAAGCCGGTCAAGTTCCTGGGCACCTCCGAAAAGCTCGAAGGGCTCGAAGAATTCCGCCCCGAAGGCATGGCTCAGCGCATCCTCGGCATGGGCGACATCATCGGCCTGGTGACCGAGGCGATGCAGAAATTCGACGAGCAGGAAACCGCCCGCATGCAGGAAAAACTGCAGAAGGGCGAATTCACGCTCGAAGATTTCATGGGGCAGATGAAGCAGGTCAATCGCCTCGGACCGATGAGCAAAGTGATGGGCATGATCCCCGGGATGAGCCAGCTCACCCAGCAACTGAACATGGGCGACGGCGACATGGAAAAACAGATGGACCGCATGCGGGCCATCTACGATTCGATGAACCGCAAGGAACGCCACAAGCCTGATATTCTCGATGGCCCGCGACGGCGTCGCATCGCCCGCGGTGCCGGCGTGCAGGTGACGGATGTCAGCAATTTCATGAAGCAGTTCCAGATGAGCCGCGACATGATGCGTGCCGTCGGCGGCATGGGCATGATGGGAAAACTCAAGCTCATGAAAAGCTTCATGAGCGGAGACATGGCCAATCTCGCCATGCCCGGCGCGCCGCTGCTTCGGATGAAAAAGTCGGGTCACATGGAGAAGAAGGACAGAAACAAAAAGAAACGGCGCTAAATGGAAAGTGGCGCGGTGAACACTTTAGCGGGCGGCCTTGGCCCCCGTTGACCACTCTGCAAATCGAATCAAAAGGCGCGCACAACGGCCTGCAAGCACGCCCGCTAAACAGTGCATTAAAAAACCGTGGCCCGGCGGCGATTTCATCATCGCCGCCGGGCCACGGTTTTTTTGTGAAACCACTTGCCGATTCGACTCAATCGTGATGTTCCGCCGATCCCGTTTCGATAACTCCACCCGCAACCCGCTTGCCGGCATCTCCCGCGGGCTGGCTCTTCAGATCATCGGCCTTTTCGTGAATGATCACTGAATGGCCTACAACGGGATTATGTCCATTGACGCTGATGCCCTTGATGACCTTGTCGTACATGGCGTGGCCTTCTTCGTTGGCTTCGATGTTGCCAAGGTCACCGGCATGGTGCTCGGCTTCGCCGGGCGCGCCATGTTTGTGATGATCGGGGTTCCAGTGGCCACCGGCGCTGGCCAGATCTGGAGCGCTCAGATCCGGCTTTTCATGAATATGAAAACCGTGCTTCCCGGGGCTCAGGCCCATGATGTGTGCCGTCACGTGGACGCCGTCGCCTTCCTGCGTGAAGGTGACGGTGCCGTGGATTTTGGCTTTGTCGTTGCCGGCGCCCTGGATGATCGCATGGGCGGCCGGCGCATCGGCCAGCCTACGCGGCGCAGGCGCGGCATATGACTTGACCGTTGAAAACGTGCATACGCCAAGGCCCGCGGCCAATAACGCCGCGGCGGCGAAGGTGAAAATTCGACGCGTCATAACTTGTCCTCCGAAAGTCGGTGTGAACTTTTAGGACCCGGCGCATCCCCACGCCCGCCGGCACACGCAAAATCTTATTCCACAAGCTTCTGCAAACGCAACGGATGATCTATCGCGCCCAAAGAGATAAACCGCACCGGTCTCATAGCCGATATGGATGCTAAAGCCCGCCGATCGATGGCGTTTCGATGGGCCGGTCATTGTTTTTGCGCAAGGGATAGATTCCTTGCCTGTAACGGAGCCGCCAATGAAGTTCGGCATGGCTGTCTCGACGGTATTGATTACGTCTGCTGCATTCGCGCAATACAGCGCCGCGTCAATGGCGACGTTCGAGAACTTCCCCGAGACGAGTGCCATGAAGGCCCCGTTTGTCGATCCAACCACTTCAATTACCTTTTCCAACCCGCAGAATAGCGCTGGTTATTTCGGAATCGACTTCGGCGCCGCGACGGCCAATGTGCCGGACCTTCCGGGCCATATCCTTACGGGTAATGGCGTCGCCTTGGGAAACCAGTTCGGCCTTGGGCAGAATTTTGGATTTGATGCGGCGCTGTCATCCGCCGCCAGCAACGTGCAACTCGATTTAGTCTATCTCAACGTCAACACCAGTGCCGGCACGATCACGCTGACCAGCTTCGATTCCACCGGGAAGCAGGTTTCAACCAGTACCGTCACGCCTACGCGCACGACCGGCGCCGGCTACCTGCAGGCAACTCTTGCCGTGCCCACCGCAGGCAGAGCCATTTCCAGTTTCAGCGTCCGCTCGATTAATCTTGCGACCGGCTTCGACAACGTCGCTATCACGGCGGCACCGACACCCGAGCCATCAACGATGGGACTCGCGGCAGTCGCCTCGCTCGGCCTGCTGCTTCGCCGACGTCGCGTCAATTCCTGAAAAATCGATCGATTACTGCTGTGGTGCTTGCAGCGACAGGAGATTGTGCGAGCTGAGAAAGATCAGCAGCAGAATCAGCGCAAGGGCAATTATTCCCCCGATAATTGCAGCTTTGATTTCTGGGTTGCGACTCCGACGGTGGCGATGCCGCCTGCGTCGAGATTTGGCCGGTGCAAAGGCCTGCTTGACCATGATGTCGTCAAAACGGGGTGATCCGACGGCGGGTGTTTCCGTATACGTGAAATCGGCCATGTCACCTCGTGCCCAGAAGGGGGCCAGATACAGGCCCAGGTGCGAGCGCATGCGCCCGATCGTCGCCAGCACCTGGCGATCGCGATCGTAGATGGCGCGGCGGCGCTCATCCAGCAGAATCGATGCGCCGCGATTGCGAAATGACACATCTTTGACGCCCATCAGGGCGGCTCGAAGCTCTTTTCGCGAAGCGGTGGGTTCGACCTCCAGCACTTGGTAGAAATCGCGCATCAGTCCTCCGACACTAAGACAT
This sequence comes from Tepidisphaeraceae bacterium, assembly GCA_025450555.1. Classification (GTDB taxonomy): domain Bacteria; phylum Planctomycetota; class Phycisphaerae; order Tepidisphaerales; family Tepidisphaeraceae; genus JANWHF01. The sequence goes on from JANWHF010000150.1 coordinate 4,670, forward strand.
CAAGCCGTGTTAAAGCCTGCGATGTCCTACGCGCCGACCTTCTGACCAGCCTCTTCACGCGCGGCCGATCCGCGCCAGCGCCAGCGAGCCACCGGAGGCGGCGGGCTCGCTGACGCTTGGGCCGTCGATGGTATCGAGATCAGTAGATCGTGCGCCTGGCGCAGGCGCTCAAACGCGGCAGTGGCCGTCACGATCGCGGCGCGACCGAGTTTCGCGAAGCGATCGGGATGGCGCTTCCGCGCCAGCCGACGATAGCTCGAGCGGATCGTCTCTGGCGTCGCGCCCTCTTCAAGTCCAAGCACTTCCAGGGCTTCGGCTCGATCCATTTCGGCTGGTTTCGCATCCGATAGGCCTTTTGTCGGGCTGCCGATGCGCCACTGATCGGCTGGTGGCGTCGCCTGTCGCCCCTGCTCGCGCGCCTTCCACCACCCGATTGAGCTGGGATCGCCGGCCTGAGGGAAAGGCCGGCCAGCCGTCCTTTCAAAGAGTCGATTGAACGCCCGCGGCGAAATATCCAGCAGATCGGCCAGGAATTGCAGAACGTAATTCTCGCTGACGCTCAGCCGGCCATCGAGTACCGCCATCGTGATCGCAAGCTGCGCCAGCAGCTTCTTGGAGCTCCGGCTGGCATGGCTGCGCAGATATCGGCAGGCAACCTCCAACTGTTCCGGCTGTCCGCTCTTTGCGACGTCCAACGCCGCAGCCATTTCGCGTTCGGTGCCTTCGTAACCCTCGGCCGTATTTCGCAGCAGCTCCTGTTCGCGCGGGCTCAACTTCCCATCGCAACAGGCGACCCATGCCACAATCGTCAGCACGCAAAGGGCCTGGCGATGTTCCGAGCCGCGAAACAGCTCGCGAAAACCGGGTTCGGTGGTGGTCGCTTCGTACAGCATGTCAATGAGTCTGACGTGAGTGGTTAAACGTGGGAACCACAAAAACCGGATTTATGAGAAACCTTTTTAATTGCCGCCGGCGCGTGTAAAACCGCATACGGCCGCTGTTCCAGCAGGCGGCCGGTGCATTATAAGTCTGCCGCCAGACATTTGTTGCGAGAATCATCGCCGAGGATAGCTTGCGAATATCTGACCAGCATCTCAAAGATTTAATCGATCGCGGTTACGCCGTCGTCGAACAATTTCTTACCCCGGGCGAACTGGCGGCAGCGATTAAGAACCTGCATCGCTACGTCCCGACGCCGCAGGAACTCTGGGCGACACCGGAGCGTTATCCCTGGATTTTTGAGGAAGCCGATCGGCTGCAAACCGAGTTTCCGTTTGTTGGCGATGCCCTTAATCACATCAGCACCCATCCGGATTTGATTGACATTGTCGAACGGGCGCTTGGGACGAACAAAGTGCTGCTGTCGCAGGCGGCCATGTGGGCAAAGTATGCCGGGACGGGCGATTTTGAGCAGGCGCTGCATCTTGATTACCAAGGCAACACGCTGGTGGCGCCGCGGGATGATGGGGCTTATAGGCAGGTCAACATGATCCTGTATTACACGGACGTTACCGAAGAGATGGGGCCGACCTGCGTGGTGCCGGCGGAGTTGACCAAGAACGAGCCGCTCTGGCCGACCTTCCGCCCGCGCAAGAAGCATGGGGCTCTCTATGCGAAGGAAATTCCGATTCTCGTGAAGGCCGGCTCGCTGCTGATTTTTTCCATGCGAACCTTCCATCGCGCATCGGAAATGCCTGCCGAAACCGGAGCGCGATTTTCGCATCATTTCATCTGGCGAGG
>JANWHF010000151.1 GCA_025450555.1 Tepidisphaeraceae bacterium
GCTCCGAGTCGAACGGATACAGTCTCGGCGGCGCTCTTCTTTCCGGATTGCAGAACGGTGCGGATCGGCGGAATTGCCCTTAATTCAAGCGGATCGAATTCGATCAAGGCTCCTGGCACATCAGTCGTTCTCGTACTTGATGTGTACAAAGGGAATTCAGCCGGCTGGCGAATCAGCAAATTGAAAACACGATCCGGCATCTGCACCGATTGCCCCTCTTCAACACCCGCTGGCAACAGACAGACCGCCATTGAACGGGTATTTTGATTGGGGGAATCGGCGGTGCCCCCTTCGACGCCAATATAGTAGGAATGCGCAAGGCCACCGCTGATGCGTGTGCCCTTGCCGCGCCGAACAAGGCCGAAGTAGGCGGCTCCGCGCGCAACCGCCAGATCGAGACGGTCGGCTTTCAGAACAGTCGGCTTCCATGGTCGCTTGGTCGTCGTCGCGAACCAATCCGATATGGCTTCCAGCAGACGTTTCCGCAACACCGGCGATTCAAAAAGCCCGCCGTTGAATAGCACCAGGTCCGGCCGGGCCGGATCATGTTTTCCTGAGGCTGGGTGCCCTTCTTCCAATCCCGAATTACGGTGCGCGATGAGAAATTGAGCCAGATGTCGCGTGATTGCGGGATCGGATGCATACGGAAGGCCAAATTCCTGGAACCCGGATCGTCGGGCAATGGGTGCCTCTTCAAGCTCCACGGACGGAAGAAATCCGTTCAGCACCAGCTCCGCGATTTCCTCGCGCGTGACCTTAATTTGTGTCGAGCCACCGATCAGTTTCGATCCGCTTGCCGCGACGTGAACCGTTGCTTTCTCCGGAGCATCATCGCCCAGAAGAGTCTCTTTGATTTGCCGACAGCTTCGTACGAGCGGCCCCCATTGGCGCGGCGTCAGTGCCCGATCTCCACCCACCTTCTTTTCAATGTAATGAGCGATTGCCAGGTCGATATTGTCGCCACCGAGGATCAGATGCTCTCCGACAGCGATGCGATGAAACAGAATCGAATCATCATTTGCAGGGCGTACGCGAATAAGGGTGAAATCGGATGTTCCTCCGCCCACGTCGCAGACCAGAATCTTCTGGCCCGCCTTGACGCGTTTGTCCCAATCCGACTGCTGCGCATCGATCCACGCATAAAACGCCGCCTGCGGCTCTTCGAGCAGAACGACGTGAGCGAGTCCCGCGTCACGGGCAGCTTGCAAGGTCAATTCGCGCGCTACTTCGTCAAACGATGCCGGCACACAGAGAACCACTTCCTGCGACGCCATATCGGCGTTAGGAAACTGGCCGTTCCATGCTGCGCGAACGTGAGACAGGTACCGCGCGCTCACCTGCACAGGTGATAGACGCTGTGTATCGGATGCGCCATGCCATGGAAGCAACCCGGCGGTGCGGTCTACGCCGGAATGTGAAAGCCATGATTTGGCAGAAACAACAAGCCGGCCGGGCACCGATGAACCATGATCGCGCGCGAAGGTGCCGACCACAAAATTCGGATCTTCCAAGCTCCATGGCAGTCGCAAAGCCGCTTGCGGGAATTCACCTTTTGCCGCTTCGTAGTGAAAGGAAGGCAACGTGGCGCGCGATTCGACGACTCCGGGCGCCGTCAGTTGCGGGATCGGGAAATCCCTCACCTCATGCTTTCCTTGAGCTGTATCAATGTACGCCACCGCCGAATTCGTCGTGCCCAAATCGATGCCGATCAGATACCGGCTCTGAATCTCCTTTTCGGCTTTCACGCAATTACTTTAGGCAAAGCGATTGGGACAAACGGGAATGAACATCGGAGGTAATCATGCGGGCAGCAGCTTCTCCTGACGCATCCACTCGATGAATCGGGCAAGGCCTTGCTCGATGTTTACTGTGGGATTGTAGTTCAGCAGCTTTCGTGCTTTGGTGATGTCGGCATAGGTAATTAATGGCTCGCTGGGAGGCGTAGGAACTTCGACAATCTTTGCACGCTTGGACAACAGCTTTTCCAGAGTCTGGACAAACGTAAGATTGTCGACCGGCGAACTGCAGCCGAGGTTAATGATCTCATATTCAAAGCGCGCATCGAGCGCGGCAATGAATCCTGAAACAATATCGTCGATGTAAGTCCAATCGCGCTGAAGTCGGCCGCCGTTGTAGAGTGTCAGAGTCTCGCCAGCCAAAATCATCTGCGACCATTTCCATGGCATCATGTCGGGCCGGCCATGAGGCCCGTACACATTGAAAAATCGCACGACGGTAATCGGGAGTTTCCAGATGTGATGGTAAGCATGTGCCATCACTTCCATGGCCCGCTTGCTTGCGGGATACGGAGCCAAGGGTCGATCAGCCGGTGCCGTTTCTAGAAAAGGCACCGGTGTGTCCGAACCATAGAGAGAACCGGTCGAGGCAAGAACCATCCGAGGATTACCCGCCTGCCGGGCGGCATCCATCAGATTCATGGTTCCCTGAACGTTTACCGTACCATAAATGAGCGGGTGTTCGACGCTGTATCGCACGGCGGCCATGGCCGCCAGGTGCGCAATGGCATCAGGCTTATGTTGACCGATGATTCTCAGCATCGCATCTGCATCGCGCAGATCGGCTTCGATGAAGGTAAAGTCCGGCTGGGGTCGCAGGTCCGCGAGATGGCGGTGCTTGTGGACGATCGGGTAATAGTCATTGAAATTATCGATTCCAATGACGCGGTCGCCTCGAGCAAGCAGCGCGCGAGACAGGCGACTCCCGATGAAGCCTGCCGCTCCTGTGACCAATATAGACTGCTTCGACATTCAATCTCTCCCACGGTTCGCCGCCAGAGTTTCCGCGAACGCGAATCCGTGCAATCGGTGAGTCTAAGAGCGCCTTTGCGCGCATTCAAGTCAGCCCGAGATGGTTTGGTGCCGACCCATCAACGAAAGAGTCTCACTAAGAAAAATGAGACAGACATTGCACTTTCTAACAGTCCTCCCTTATAACAGGCCCAGGTAAGGGGTAGTTCGTTTCATACAGGACAGGAGTCTCTTTCATGCTCGCAAGTGCATCATCACTTAATCTCGTACAGCTTATCGAAGCGCTCCAGGAGCAGGAGCAGCGGTATCAGGAAGCGTCGGACGCTCTCAATAGGACGTTGCGCGACCAGGCCGACCAGCAACGAGCGGTCGGCTCCGAAATCTCGCGAACGCTCAACCAGATCAGCGGCATGCTCGCTGGGTTAGTGGGCGGCGCATCGTCACAACCGGCACGCAGCGCACCGCCCGCGGCGCGACGGCCGGGACGTCCGCCCGGGTCTGGGTCGGCTTCGGCTTCGGCACCTGCAGCGTCGGCAGCACCACGCCGCCGCGGTCGGCGAAGCAGGTTTGGCACCACCGGAAATGAATCGGTCTTGGCATTCGTGCGGGAACATGGCAACCCGACCTCTGCCGAACTGACTGCGCACTGGAATTCTGAAGGGCGCGGCGGGAAGGTCGAGAATACGCTTGGCCCGCTGGTCCGCGCTAAGAAGCTCAAGCGATCACCCAATCCGAATGGTCGCGGAAGCCGCTATACCATCGCCTGAATAGGTCGATTGGCTTTGACAATCGAATCTTGATGGAGCCCCGCCACGGTAGTCTCTCGACCTATCGTGGCGGGTGTGTTTCCAGAACCAGCACCCAATCGGAATTTCCTGGGCCGTCGGCATTGTCACCGGGAGTTGTCAACTGTCGTTTGCCCGTGTTTGGAAGCGGTGCATCGCCAACGGGTTGAAACTTTCCATTGGACGGGTCATACCAGCGGGCAATTGCCGGTCCTGAAAGCTTGGTGAGATCGAACGTGATGGTGCGCGCGCCGGGGATGTAAGCCATCGCAACCGAACCATCAGGCGTTCGCGCTGCGCTCAAGCAGTCAAACTTTCCAAAGGTGCCGATGCCGTCTGTCACAAACGTGTGATCCTGATCCGGCACCAGTTCATACCATTTGCGCGGCTCAAACAGCGCCTGGACATATTCCATCTGGATCGCTCCGGGCGTGTCGAGCTGTTTCTTCCAACCGGTCAGGAATGGCCACGTATATTTATTGCCATAGAGTTGACCCGTCGCGCCGCAGAGATCTGAAGAGTACTCCTGCATTCGCAACTGATGCGGCGTGCCAAGCTGCGCGCCGCTCAAATGCTCGAATTCATAACTCGATTCCATCATGAACGCCGGAATGCGATGATCGGTTTTGCGGTTGTAGTCTTTGAGGACCGGGAGATAGACGGGGTTGTTGATCGACGAGATAGCGGCCGGTAGGGCCGGTTTTGAGCGGGTACTTCGGCGCTCCAAACGAAGAGATCGCTGCAACCGCGACCAAAACGATGAAGGCTGACGCAAATGCTTTCAACATGATCCTTCCCTTGGTCGGCGCTCGGTCGACATGTTCCACGAGTGCGACTGCTTATGACAAGAAGAAATGGAGCTAGGTGCAGATGAGAAAATGAGCCGGCTGGGACTCGAACCCAGGACCCTCGCATTAAAAGTGCGATGCTCTACCTACTGAGCTACCGGCTCAAATGCGCCTGATTGTCGGGCGCGCGGATGAAGCACTATAGGCATTTCACCGGCCCGCTCAAGACCGGCAGGTAGATCATGACTTGAGCTTACCCCGCTCCTATCATGCCACGTCCATGGCGATGGTTCGCGATTATTGCATCTGCGTCGGCAAAGTCGAATACAGCGAAACATCGCAGATTTTGAATCTGTTTTCCCGCGATCACGGGCTGGTGCGCGTCATCGCGAAGGGCGCCCATCGTCGGACCAAGGCCGGTGCGAGCAGATTTGACGGAGGCATTGATCTGCTCGATGGCGGCGACGCGGTCTTCAGCTTCGATCCGGCTCGTGAGCTTGTGCCATTGACCGAATGGAGCCTGACGGAAGGCCGGCTCGATCTCCGTAAGAATTTGCGGGCGATCTATCTCGGGCTCTATGCGGCTGAGCTGGTGAGCCGGCTATTTGAAGAGCATGACCCGCATCGCGAGGTGTTTGATCGGCTTTCCGGCGTTCTTATGGAACTCAGCACCGCGCGCCTTGAAGAAGCTTTCCTTTCTTTTGAATTGGATCTGCTGAAGGAAAGCGGCTATTTGCCGGAACTGTTTTCCTGCGTCGAGTGCGGCATCAGGATGGACGGGATCGGATTGTCTTTCTTTTCCCCCGATCGCGGCGGCGTGATTTGCGGACGCTGCGAAAGTGCGATCCCCGACCGCCAGCAACTGGACGGCCGGCTCCTCCGATTGCTTCAGGGAATTCTTCGACTGCCGCGGGGAGAGATGTCGGTCCTCCGGCTGCCTCGACTCACACGGCATCAGACCGATCCAATCAATTCAATGCTGGTTGCGCATATCGAGCATCGGCTTGGCAAGCGCCTTCGCCTGCCCAAATATATGCTTGGCCGATAATCCGGGGCCGTTGTGGGGCGCGCGCGAATCAATACAATCCGCCAGTCATGGCACGATGCCTTCTGCTGATCTCGGCATTTCTCGGGCTTTCTGTCTCCACGACGTTTGGGCAATCCCAGACCTGGGAATATCGCCATGGCCAATGGATTCAGACTCAGACGCGCCAGCCAACACTGCGCCCTTCCACGCAGCCAGTTGCGAACCCGATTCTCGATCGGGCTCAGCAACTGCTCGATGCCCGTAATGGGGAAAAGGTGCACGACCTTGTCCTCGATTGGCTCAAATCTCATCCGAATGCGCCTGATCGCGATCGTGGCCTGCTGATGCTGGCACAATGCTATTTTCTCAACGGCGACCGAATCTGGAGCTTTTACCAGTGCGACGAACTGCTGGATAAATATCCCGACAGCCGGCTGTTTTTCCCGGCGCTCGAGCTTCAATATCGCGTCGCGGACGACTTTCTCAACGGCTACAAGAAGAAGTTCCTCGGCCTTCCCATCATGTCGATGGAGGATGAGGCGATTGAAATGCTCTTTCGGATTCAGGAGCGATCGCCCGGTTCGCCGATCGCCGAGCAGGCCCTTCTGCGCACCGCCGATTACTACTACCACACATCCCAATTCGATCTGGCTGCCGATGCTTACGGCGCATTCGCCCGTAGTTACGCACGAAGTCCGCAAGTGCCGCGCGTGCTTCTGCAGCAGGCCTTTGCGACACTCGCGCAATTCAGGGGCGCTCGATATGATGCGACGCCGCTGATTGACTCCCGGGCCATGTTTCGTGACATCATCGAACGGTATCCGCGAATGGCCCAGGATGAAGCGTTACCTGCCTTCATCGACCGCATCGACAATACGCTGGCCGCAAAGATGTATATCGATGCCGATTTTTATCGCCGAACCAACCAGCCGCGGGCGGCGGTGTTCATGTATCGCACACTGATCAAGACGTATCCGAATTCCAGGGACGCAGCCGTGGCGCAGCGGGATTTGCAGAAGTTTCCTGCCTGGGCCTTGGCGGAGCCGCCCCCTCCGGCCGCGACGCTTCCGCCTCCGACGACACAGCCAGATTTACCGACCGGCCCTTCGCTGCCCCCCACCGTTGCTCCTTTGCGGAGGCCTCAATGAAGGCGATTAATTGGCTTGGCCGGGCCATCATTCTTTCCTTTGCCTTGGCTTGTTGTGGATGCGGCTATCACATCAGCGGCAGCGCCGACACCGAGCCGGGCTTTCAATGGCACACTCTATATCGCGATGACGTAAAGACGGTCGCCGTTCCCATCTTTGCCAATCGAACTTATTTCCAGGGCGTCGAATTTCGCCTGACAAAGGCAATCGTCACGCAGCTTGAATCGCAGTCCCCTTACAAGGTCGTCCCGCGCGAGCGAGCCGACACGATCCTCGAAGGCGAGATTACGCGGGTCAATTTGCGAACCGTCAGCCGCGATTGGGCATCCGCTGTGCCTCAGGAACAGCTTTACTTGATCATGCTCAGCTTTCGCTGGCGAGATCTTCGCACAGGCAAGATCCTGGTCGAAAGGCGGGATTTCGAGCAGACCGCCCCCTATTATCCAACGCTTGGGGAAGACGTCTTTGTCGGCGAGCAATTGAATATCGAGCGTCTCGCGCTGGCTGTTGTGCAGGAGCTTCAGGCTGACTGGGGACCGCGCCCCAAGCCCAAAAGCGACGAGACCCAGCCTTAGTGTGGCCGCAAGCGGTTTTGTCTGGTTTTTGCGCTAACATTTGGGCAGGCGGTGCCGATAAATCGATCGAGGTGTATTGTTTACGCCGATTTCGCAGGCCAGCCTGAGGAGAACGGATCGCAACGGATGGCTCCGATGGCTGCGATCAATGGAAAAGTGCCGCCGGACAACCTTATGATCCAGTTGTTCGTATAAGGTAGAAGGCCCGTTTCCCGGTGCAGGACGTTCCAACGGACAGGGCCGCTTGAGATGTCGCATCAAACGCGGCGCTTCGGATCGGAATCTATGGCAGAACAACGACCAGAACGGCCCACACCAAAGCGTCCCCGCCCGGGCAATACCAATCGCGGAATGCCTGCGGTTCGCGGGCTGTTCGCATGGATCTTTCTCTTTAGCATCGGCGCTCTCTTCGTCATCTGGATGAAGGTGCATCCACAGGAATATAGACAGATTCCTCTCGACCAGTTCATGGCCAAGTCGAAGGAAGGCAAGGTTCAGTCACTCACGATCGAAAACGACGAGGTGACCGGCCAATTCGTGAAACCTGAAGCCATCAGGCTCAGCGCGATCAAGACCGACAATATTCTGAAATTCAAGACTGATCTGCCTCCTGGCGCGGCAAGCCAGTGGCTCTTTGTCCAGTGGCTTTACGAGAACCAGGGTCAAGCCAATCACACTGTCATTGAGGTCGAGAACACCAACGGCATTGTGATGCAGTTCCTGGTGCCGTTGTTGCCCTGGCTGCTGATCATCGGCTTTGCTTATTTCTTCCTGTTCCGCCAGCTTCGCAACAGTGCGGGCGCGGGCGGAATGCTCGGCAACTTCGGAAAAGCGCGCGCCAAGATCCTCAGCAAGGAGCACACGAACGTCACCTTCGACGATGTGGCCGGCATCGAAGAGGCCAAAGAAGAGGTGATGGAGATCGTCGAGTTCCTCAAGAACCCCAAGAAATTCCAGCGGCTGGGTGGTCGCATTCCGCGAGGCGTGTTGCTGGTTGGTGAGCCGGGTACTGGCAAGACGTTGCTGGCCAAGGCCATCGCCGGTGAAGCGGATGTGCCCTTCTTCTCCATCAGCGGCTCCGATTTTGTGGAGATGTTTGTCGGCGTCGGTGCGAGTCGCGTGCGAGACTTGTTCAAGCAGGCCAAGGACAACAGCCCGTGCATCATCTTCCTGGATGAAATTGATGCCGTCGGGCGCAGGCGCGGCAGCGGATTTAGTTCCGGTGGGCACGACGAGCGCGAGCAAACGCTGAACGCCATTCTCGTCGAGATGGACGGCTTCGATACCAATGACCAGGTGATCGTCTGTGCGGCAACTAACCGCGTCGACGTGCTTGATCCGGCATTAACCCGCCCAGGTCGATTCGATCGGCAGATTTACGTCTCGCTGCCGGACGTGAAAGGCCGCTTGGAGATTCTCAAGGTCCATAGTCGCAAAGTAAAACTCGGTCCCAATGTGGATCTGCTTCGCCTGGCGCGAGCGACGCCTGGCTTCAGTGGCGCAGACCTGGCGGCCATCATCAACGAGTCGGCCCTTGGCGCGACGCTGGCGGGCAAGGAATTCATCGAGCAGGATGACCTGGAAGAAGCACGAGACAAGGTTCGCTTTGGCCGCGCCAACAAGAGCCGGGTCATGGATGAGAAGGAAAAGGTGGGCACCGCCTATCACGAGGCGGGCCATGCCGTCATTCAACACCTGCTTCGCCCCGATTCTGATCCGATCCACAAAGTGACAATCATCCCCCGCGGCCGTGCCTTGGGCGCGACGATGACGTTGCCGGAGAAAGACCGATACACGCATTCCAAGCGCTGGTGCATCGCCTTCATCAAGATGACCTTCGGTGGCCGCATTGCCGAGGAAATGTTTACCGGTGACACCAACAGCGGTGTGGCCGGCGACATTCGCCAGGCAACCGGCATCGCCCGACGCATGATCACCGAATGGGGCATGAATGACCGCCTTGGCTTCGTCTTTTATGGCGACGATGATTCCAAGCCCAATCCATTCGGCGAATTCGGAGGAACGAAGGAATATTCCGACGAAACCGCGAAGACCATCGACGAAGAAGTGAAGAAGCTCA